>CBDTVF010000084.1:0-9732 GCA_965363775.1 uncultured Gammaproteobacteria bacterium | reverse complement strand
AAACGATTAATTTGTTAAGTAAAAAGGAGACTAGAAATGGCAGGTAAATTTGAATGTTATACAGACAAAGCAGGTGAGTACCGTTTCCGGCTGAAAGCTAGCAATGGCAACAACATTCTTTCCAGCGAAGGTTATAAATCGAAATCTGGCTGTGCGAATGGTATTGCGTCGGTTCAGAAAAATTGTACAGATCCTGACCGGTTTATTAAAAAGGAAACTGATAGTGGAAAATTCCGCTTTAACCTGACAGCCAAGAACCACCAGGTCATTGGAACCAGCCAGAATTACAAAACGGAATCCGGCTGCGACAATGGTATCAAGAGTGTTGGCAAATCAGCACCTGACGCCAAGATTGTAGAAGAGTAAACTCGTCTAAAATCGCAGCGATATTTCGGATGCAGCCCGGTGTCGATCGTGTCTGCAGTCCGTGCGTGCAGTACCACATGAACAGGATACGTAAATGAACTTAGCAGACTTATTGAATAGCGTCGGTGGAACAAAGAGCCTGGGAAATATCGCTGGCAGTCTGGGTCTTGACAGCGCTCAAACCAGCCAGTTGGTTGGCGCACTGGCACCGGCATTGATGGGTGCCTTGCAGAAACAGACAAAATCGGAAGACGGTTTGTCCAGCTTGAAAAATGCTTTGCAGAACGGCAAGCACCAGGAGTATCTCGACAACCCGGATCTTATTTCGTCAGCGGAGACCGTCGCAGATGGAAACAACATCCTGGGTCATCTTCTTGGCAGTAAAGATGCCAGTCGCAACGTTGCCGCGCAGGCAGCTGCATCAACTGGTATTGATATCAGCATGATCAAAAAGGCTTTGCCAATGATCGCCGGATTAGCCATGGGTGCCATAAGCAAAAACAGCGCAGGTGGAAAATCACTTGATGACTCTTCCAGCGATATGTTTGGAGGTTTTGGCCTGGACGACGCGCTAGATCTTGCCAAAAAGTTTTTCTAGTCATTTCGATAGCATTAACCAATCCCGACAGGGGTTGGTGTTTGCTTATGACTGGTTTAGCTGACTTTCAACCCACTGCTCAATTTGACCACCCATCATGGCACCCGATTGCCTGGCGATTTCCTTGCCATCCTTGAATAAAACCATGGTCGGAATACTGCGAATATCAAATTGCCCGGCAATATCCTGCTCATCTTCCGTGTTCAACTTGGCCAGCCTGACATTTGGCTCTAAAGCTACCGCAGCTTTCTCAAAAGCAGGGGCCATCATTTTGCAGGGCCCACACCAGGGTGCCCAGAAATCCACCAACACCGGTATTTCACTGTTGGCGATCTGTTTATGAAAGTTCTTTGAGGTGAGATCAACCGGTTTGGATGCAAAGATGTTCTTGCTGCATTTGCCGCATTTGGGATTGTCGCTCAGTCGCTCTGCGGGAATTCGATTAACCGCCCCGCAATATGGGCACACCACTTTTTTGGAAAAACTCATAGTTCTGTCCTTGTTATCTTCAGGTAGATAGTCACTAATATATATTAAGCTATTCTAATATATGAACCAAATAGAATGTAATCAATGATTCATTTGGCATTTATTATTTTAAGCAACTATGCTTCACCGCAATAGCAGACACAGAGAAGCCAGCCCTTGTCATTATTCAACGAGCTCAAACGTCAATGTCAGATAGACTAACGGTCAAAGCGAACACCACCCTAATCCCGTTCCTTACCGCCCAGCTTAAGGGTTGGTCGCGGAGCACGATAAAGCAGCGCCTTAAACGCGGTTGCATCAGCGTTAACGGCGAGCAGGTTACCCGACATGACCACGAACTGCAGGCGGGCGACCGGGTGGTTATCGAAGCCTCCGCCAAAGGCACTTCCGGCGTGCGGTCGCAGCTCGACATCCTGTATAAGGATCGGGACCTGATCGCCATCAATAAACCCGCCGGCTTGTTGTCAGTTGCCTCTCCCAAAGGCAAGGAGCCCCATGCGCTGGGCATACTGCGTGACCAGCTGTCGCGTCGTAACAATTTGATAAAACTGTGGCCGGTGCACAGAATTGATCGAGATACCTCCGGCGTATTGCTCTTCGCTACCTCCCGGGAGATGCGGGAAGCGGTGATGAAGGGCTGGAAGACTGCGGAAAAAACCTACCTTGCAATCGTGGAGGGTTGCCCAAAGCCCACCGAGGGCACCATTGATCAACCGCTACGCCTCGACCGGGTAATCTACCAGATGCATGTCGGACCGCACCCGGATGCCTCGCGTGCGGTGACCCATTTCACCACCGAACGTCGCGTTGGTCAGCGAACTCTGTTGCGGGTAGAGCTGGAAACCGGCCGCCAGCATCAAATACGAGCTCACCTGGCATGGCTAGGACACCCGGTTATAGGCGACCAACGATACGGCACGGCTGGGACGCGAATGGGCCTGCACGCCTTGCGGCTGAGTATCACCAAACCGGAAACGAATATGCCGCTGGTATTTGAGGCTCCCACACCGGCAGATTTTTGGGCGGTATTGCGCTAGTGATGGGGGCCATATACTTCTACTGAAAAAGCGTTAGTCACTCGGTGAGAGAACGCGAAATGAGCTCCTTCATAATTTCGCTGGTGCCGGCATAAATCTTCTGGACACGGGCATCGGCAAACATCCTGGCAATCGGGTATTCCATCATGTAACCATATCCACCATGCAATTGCAGACACTCGTCAACGATCTCGTTCTGAATTTCAGTAGACCACAGCTTGGCCATTGAGGCCTCTGCTGCTGTTAATCTGCCTTCCATTTTTTTGGCAATACATTTTTCAATGAAAGCGCGTGTGACCTCCAGCTTTGTTTTGGCCTCGGCCAATTTAAACCGGGTATTCTGAAACTGCATCAACGTTTGCCCGAAGGCCTTGCGCTCGTTTACATAACGGATGGTTTCCTGCATGGCCAACTCACATGCACCAAGGCTGCCCAGAGACACAATCAATCTTTCCCAGGCAAGCTCATTCATCAATTGCCCAAAACCCTGGCCTTCGACACCGCCCATCAGGTCTTCCGCCCCAACCCGCATGTCCTCAAAAAACAACTCCGATGTGTCCTGTGCGTGGAGACCCAGTTTGTCCAAATTGGTACCTCTGCGGAAGCCCTCCAAACTATCCGTCTCCACCCCGAACAAGGAAATACCCTTCGCACCAGCCGTGCTGTCAGTTTTGGTAACTATGACAAAGAAGTTCCCCACCTGGCCGTTTGAAATAAAGGTTTTTGAACCGTTGATGACGTATTCATCACCCTGTCTATCAGCACGGGTGCGTATCGCCTGCAAGTCAGAGCCTGTGCCGGATTCTGTCATACAAATACCACCTATCAATTCGCCCGTGGCCAGCCGTGGTAACCAGCGTTGCTTTTGATCTTCGGTGCCGAAGGCAAGGATATAGTGAATGGCGATATTGTGGACGTGCAAACCAAAGCCGCTATCACCGGATTTACCCAGCTCGGAAAAAATGATCGCTTCATGTGTGTAATCACCTCCCATACCGCCATATTCTTCCGGTATGGATGCCGCGAGAAGACCATATTCACCGGCCTTTTGCCACAATTCCAGGCTCACTTGCTTTTGTTTGATGTATTCATCGACATTTGGGAGCAATTCTGCTGCAAAAAACTTTTCAGCCGCATCAGCAAGCATACTGAGCTCTTCATTCATCCACGCTGCATCATTAAAAATCATCAT
This sequence comes from uncultured Gammaproteobacteria bacterium, assembly GCA_965363775.1. Classification (GTDB taxonomy): domain Bacteria; phylum Pseudomonadota; class Gammaproteobacteria; order Xanthomonadales; family SZUA-36; genus SZUA-36. The sequence continues at coordinate 6,050 of CBDTVF010000084.1, read as the reverse complement.
AATTCTCTCCGGTCTTTCTTGAAATATTCCAGTCATTCAATACGGTTTCCAGGTCCAAGCCTGGTTCATGCGGAGCAGATACGACTTCCGGTTGGGTCCGGCTGAACCGGGGAGCCGGTGCCGGCTGGGTCATACCTCCCACCTCGATATAGGTTCCTCTTTCGATATTATGCGGATGCAATGGTGCCTCGTTGATATCCAGTACCGGTGCGAAACAGACATCTGTGCCCTCCATCAATTCACACCACTCTTGCCTGCTTCGGCTCTTGAACACGGCCTCCAGCTTGATTTTCAGGTCCGGCCAGCGCTGAGGGTCGTGCTGGTCGGAAAACTCTGCTGCATCCAGACCCACTTTCTCAATCAGCAAGGCATAGAACCTGGGTTCAATTGATCCAATGGAGACATATTTTCCATCGCTGGTTTCATAAACATCGTAGTAGTGGGCGCCACCGTCCAGCATGTTGCTACCGCGCTCGTTGGTCCACATGCCCTGTGCCTTCAAGGAATGGATCAAGGCCATCAGCAGAGCAGAGCCGTCTGTCATGGCGGCATCAATCACCTGGCCCTTTGCGGATTTTTGAGTTTCCAACAGGGCACACACCATACCAAATGCCAGAAACATGGCTCCACCACCAAAATCACCTGCCACATTCAAAGGTGGTACGGGTTTTTCGCCACTGCGTCCGATGGCATGTAATAAACCGGTCAGCGAAATATAGTTAATGTCGTGCCCGGCAGCCTGTGACAACGGTCCGGTTTGTCCCCAGCCTGTCATACGCCCGTATACCAGGCGCGGGTTGACGGCCATACACTCTGCCGGCCCCAGACCAAGGTTCTCCATCACACCAGGACGGAATCCTTCGAAGACCGCGTCGGCCCTTTCGAGCAAACGCAGGAACAGGTCGCGACCTCGTTCCGATTTAAGATCCAACACAATGGATCGCTTGCCACGGCGTGTACAATCGGTTGCAGGAACAAGAATGGGTGGGATTGCGCGGTCGATACAGACCACGTCTGCGCCCATGTCCGCCAGCATCATGCCGCAATACGGACCCGGACCAATTGCAGATACTTCTATGATTTTTAGACCCTTTAGTGGTCCCACGGGCACCTCCTAAAAGAATTTACACTAATATGTCTTACGGACTCATCCAGATTTTCACCGGGCATTGAACAATTCCAGAATTTCCAGGGAATGATCGACCATATGATCAGGACCAGCGGCATCCAACTCTTCCCGGGTACCGAAACCATAGCTTACTGCGACCGAAAACAATCCATTATCCTGTGCTCCGGTAGTATCCTGGGCCCGATCTCCGATCATCATTGAGCGTGAAGGGTCGAGCTCATATCTATGCAGGGCATGGGCAATAATATCGGCTTTATCACGCCGTTCATGATTCATGCTACTGCCGGCCACACCATCGAAATGGGTTCTTAATTGAAGGTCGCTGAGGACTTTTTCTGCTATTGATGTCGGTTTTACCGTGGCGATAAACAATTGTAATCCTGAGTTTTGCAGGTCTGATAGCACCTTCCGGATTCCCGGGTAAACCCGTGTTCCGGCCTGCCCCAGGCGATCAAAATGCTCACGGTAGTGAAAAATGGCAACTTCTGCCTGTTCTTCTGGCATAGCAAAGCTGTTGCAGAATATATCCAGCAGGGATGAACCGATTAAGGCCTTAATCGAGGTATCGACATTCGCACTTACACCTACACGATCCAGGGCGTAATGGACACATGTACTGATCGTCTCACTACCGTCAATCAAGGTTCCATCAAGATCGAACAGAACATTCTGCACTTCGTTAAATCTATTTTTCATTATTACCAAAAGCCTTTATTGCCAGTTTCATATTTTCAATCAATGTAGCGGTAATCGCGACTCTTATTTGTCAAAGCAGTTTAATCGAGTGTGTCAACTGGTTGTCTCAACTTGTCAAGCGGATTTGCCGGCGACTGGGTATCTTAAGCAACGTCTTCTAACAGGAACTAACAGTATGAAAGCAATAATTTTGAGTGCGGGTCAAGGCCGTAGGCTGATGCCTCTAACTGCGAATACACCCAAGTGCTGTTTGATGCTGGCAGGCAAGACTTTGCTGGAGCACCAGGCTGAGTCGCTGGCGGCCAACGGTATCGATGAAATTGTGGTCGTGACAGGATTTGGTCACCGGATGGTTGACCAGGTTGTCAGTAAAATCAAGGGCATTTCCGTGCGTACGCTGTACAACCCGTTTTACGCGTTGTCTGACAACCTCGGTACGTCCTGGGTTGCACGTCATGAAATGAAAGATCCTTTTCTGCTGGTCAATGGCGATACGCTTTTTGAAGACTCTACGCTCGCGAGTCTGTTGTCCGGCGAACCCGGCTTTCCAATCACGCTGGCCACTGATCATAAGGGACAATATGACGACGATGATATGAAAATCATTGCCGACGGCAGGCAACTCAAACGGGTTGGTAAGAAATTGAAAATGGAGACCGTCAATGGCGAGTCCATTGGCATGATGGTCTTCAACCAGGCTGGCGCTGATGCTTTTGTGAATAAAGTCGAGACCCTGATGGCCGGTACGGGCGGCCTGGTCCGTTGGTACCTGTCAGCTATTGATGAACTGGCTATGGCCGGTCTGGTTGGCATCAACTCTATCAACGGTTCAGGTTGGTGTGAAGTCGATGACCACGCCGACCTCGCTCATGCTGAAAAGACTGTCAGCAACTGGGCTGACCAGGCGGTCGAAGCCGGGGTCTGCATCTCGACCTTCACCGAAAATGTCAGCAGAAATATTCGGTTCAAACCCCAATTCTGAAGTACGATGAATAGAATAGAAGACGGCCTGTAAGCTCTTGTGCGATGAGCAAAATCAATAGTGGATATATCCAGGTAAAGTAGTTATTTTCGGGAAGCAGCGTGGGTTTGAGCAGAAGGACCAATAAGGTCAGAAGAGCGAGAACTAACAAGACCATGCGAACAAGAAATACCTGGTGAAAGGCGCCTTTATCGAGAGTGAGATCATCTATACCGGTGGTCATTTTTTGTAATTGGGATTGGTGAACAAACCCGGATATGATTTCTATCAATGCAATTACGACAAGTGAGATCATTAACGTTTTACCTGTTTGGGATTCGATAAATCGTGCGTAACAAGTTACGCACCCTACGTCGTTGATGAGTTGTTCGTCGCAAGTTAGACACCCCAGGTTATATTGCAGGAACAGGACTGTGATCAGTCCCAGACATATGGCGGTCGATATGAAACTTAAAGCTGTGTACCAGCTATTCCAGGGTGGAATGGTTGGGATGACATAAATCCGTATCATCATCCATAAAAAAGCGAGTCCAAAAACAGAACTCAGGGTCAGCAGGTAGTTCAGGTACTCGACATTCCAGTTTTTCCACCCTACAACAAAGACAACTAACAAACTTATTGAATAAACAGTGAGGGCCAAAATCTCCCGGCTTACCCATGATCCTGTTAGATTATTCATAGACTTAGGTGCATTTGATGGCTTACCTAAATGTGAGAAGGATATGATTGTTGCCAAGCCAACAGAAATAAGCGCCAGTAATACAGGATTCTTCAGGGTTAGTCCCATTTCCATCAAAACACGCGCATCATTTTCAACGTAAACAAGCCATGTAAAACACAAAATAACCCCAACACTCCACTGTGAGAGGGTCGTAAAGAACACCAGGGTCCAGTCCTTGTTACGCAATCTTTACCTCCTCAATATTTGACACCTTCGGGTTTGGCTTATTTGCGTTCGGATGCGCCTTGATACACAGCGAGGGCCCGGTGATGGAGTGGTCGGGCAGTGGATAGATATGATCCGACGCACCGTATTTATTTAACAAATCCTCGTAGTCTCCAAAATCCAGCGCACGCATCGGACAGGAATCCACACAGCTCGGATTTTTACCCTGGTCAATATAATCTGCACACAGATCACATTTGCCCATCACACCCGTTTCCGGGTTGTATTGCGGTGCGCCATATGGGCAAACCCAGGAACAGTACTTACAGCCAATACACGAATCCTGGTCTATTTGAACAATGCCATCGTCGCGTTTCCAAAGGGCCTGTGTCGGGCACACTTTTACACAGATCGGGTCTTCACAATGATTGCAGGACATCGATAGATTGTATGCAAATACATCCTGCTTCCATGCCTCTCCCTGCTTTTTCCAGCCACCGCCCGTGACTTCATAAACCCGTCTCCAGACCTGCCCAATGGCCAGATCATTTTTATCCTTGCAGGCCATCTGGCAGGTTTTACAGCCTGAGCATGAACTGGAATCGAAATAAAATGCCAGTCTCGTCATCGCTCGACCTTCATTGCCCCGACTTCTGCCATGATGGTGTGTTGAGTGTTACCAAAGGCAAAGGGACTCCATCGCTCGGAAGTCAGTGTATTCACCGCTCCGCCGATATCATTGCCATCCTTATCCGGTTTCCACCAGGCACCCTGGGGAATATTAATAACACCAGGCAAGATACGCTTTGTGATACGACAAGGAAGGATCACGGTACCCCTGTCATTGTAGATTTTAACTTTCTGTCCGTTCTTCAATCCCCGCTTGTCTGCATCTATTGGGTTGATAAATACCCGCTGTGGGAAGGCCTCTTTATTCCAGTCGCAATTTGCGAAGGTAGAATGTACCCGGGGCATAAAGTGCGTTCCGATCACCTGGAGCGGGTACTTTTTACTTTCTTCACCAAACGGACTCTCCCACTCCTGCACATATTTAGGGACAGCAGGCGCCTCGTCCGGCAAGTTCTTGCTGAAAATTTCCTCACAGAAAATCTCAATTTTCCCGGACGGGGTTGGCAACGGATGATCAAATGGGTTCTCTATGAACTCCTGGAAAGCGACTTTTGGCTGTTCTACCGGTCTTGAATAGACACCCAAATTCTTTTCTTCAAATTCTTCCAGCGTAGGTAGTTCAGGAAACCTCGATTCACGATATTCATCCAGCAGTGTACTGACCCACTGTTTCTCATCCCGGCCTTCGGTGTATTGCTCTTTGATTCCAAGTTTTTCGGCGACGGCGGCACAAATGGCATAGTCACTTTTGGTTTCCCACGGCGTATCCAGAATCTGAGGTTGTAGTATCACTTCTTCGCCATACTTCCATCCATCTTCCATACCCCAGGTCTCAAACTGGGTACAGGCAGGAAGAACCAAATCCGCGAATTGCGCCGTAGGGGTCATAAAATTATCCTGAACGACGAAGAATTCCAGCTTTGAAGTATCTTTTACGATTTCGATGGTGCGGTTGATATTGGCATGCTGATTGACAATGGCATTGGATGCCACGGCCCAGATCATCTTAATCCCATGGGGTAGTTTATCAATACCTACCAGGCCCTCTTTTTCCGTTAGCTCCGGTCCCCTTAAAACGGCTTCTGACCATAAAAAAGACGGTATTTGAGCACTAACCGGGTTCTCCAATACCGGGAAGACATTCCAGAATGGCCCTCCGCCTGTCTGTAGTCCAATTCCGCTCGCCCATCCGCCAGATTTTCCAACATTGCCGGTCATGGCCGCCAGTACACAACCACCACGAACCACCTGCTCCCCGTAAGCACGTCTTTGCATGCCGTAGCCCTGGTACAAAACTGCCGATTCAGCCGTTGCGTATTCCCTCGCAATACGGATGATGTCCTGCCGGGGAATGGTGGTTATTCGTTCGGCCCATTCGGGGGTTTTAGGTTGACCATCATTGACGCCCAGTATGTAGTCTTGATAGGTCTCTTCATCCTGAAAAGGCTCCGGCATCTGGGTCTCATCGAAACCCATGCAATATTTGTCAACAAACTTCCTGTCATAGAGGTTCTCCGTGATCATGACGTAAGCCATGGCGCTCATCAGTGCCACATCGGTACCGGGTCGTATGGCAACCCATTCATCTGCAAGCGCCACCGCACTCATGGTCATTCTTGGATCGATGCAAATGATTCTTGCACCATTTTCCCTGGCTTTTTTCAGAAAATACTCACTGTTGGTTCCATCCCTCATCTCGGATGGGTTCCACCCCCACATGATGATGT
>CBDTVF010000083.1:0-9739 GCA_965363775.1 uncultured Gammaproteobacteria bacterium | reverse complement strand
GCCGGCGTGCGACACGTAATACGATCAAGTATGGCGCCGACTGGATCAAAATCACTTCAACAGGCGGTGTTCTGACTGACAGGGCAACCGGAACCGGACAGCAGATGGAGGCCGATGAACTCAGGGAAGTGGTTTTGGCGGCCAAACGCATGGGTAGGAAAGTTGCCTCACATGCACACCATGAAGACGGCATCATCGCCGCACTGAAAGCTGGTGTGGACAGCATTGAGCACGGCTCATATGCGGGCCCCGAGGCGATTAAATTATTCAAGGAAACCGGTGCTTACCTGGTACCTACCCTGCTCGCCGGTGAAACGGTTATGCAAATGGCACAAAACTCCGATTTCATGAGCCCGGCGATCAAGGAAAAAGCCATGGCCGTTGGTGTTGCGATGAAGGGTAACTTCTATAAATCCTACAAGGCGGGTGTCAAGATCGCCTACGGAACCGACAGCGGGGTATCAAAACACGGCACCAATGCGCAGGAAGCGGTACTGATGGTCAAGGCTGGAATGCCGGAAATGGAAGTCATCAAGACGGCTACGGTGAATGCCGCAGACTTATTGGACATGACTTCCTCTATCGGCACAATTGAAGCTGGCAAATACGCAGACATCATCGCGGTGAATGCCTCTCCTCTTGAAAACATCGAAGAGCTGCTGGACGTTGATTTTGTAATGAAGGGCGGCAAAGTTTACAAGGATTAAGTGCCGGAACATTCAACAAAATAAGCCAGAACGCTGGAGTTCTAAAAAGCCGGGGCAGTCAAGTGATTGACCTGCCGGGTCAAGAAAGACTTTCAAATCCCGTTTATTGTGTACCAATGAAAACATCAAAATATTATCCACTGATTTGGCTGCTCTTTGCCGTAGTCTTCCTATCCGGCTGTGTGAGCATGACATCACATCTGTTCACTGTTCGCAAACAAGCATGTGAGTTTGATAGTTACTTCAGCGTGGAATTTGACAAGTCGGTTGAAGTTGCTCTGAAAGAACCTGTGTTGTCGGATAAGGACATTTTCATGTTAATAGGTGCACCACCCACCAGTAAAAGCCTAACTGCGGAAGGTATGATTGCCAGTTATATATTTGAACAACTACCAGCGATCTCTGAAAACCGGGGGACTCTTGCGGGCGAACAGTTTGAGGTCAAACTTCTATTTATATCGTCTAAAAAAGGCTATCTGCTATCTGGAATTGAAACCAGTGAAATCCCCCCGGAGCTACTCGAAAGTACACTCCCTGTTTTCACAGATGCCTCTGAGATGGCTCAACAGGCTTGCGATATGCCAATTAACTTGCTCAGCCGGTCGGTTTCAGTGGAGATTGGTGAAGACAGCCTCGACTCATTGCCGACCCGTCAATCCATTATTTCCTGGTTGGGCCCGCCACTTGCCTCCAATGACATTGGCAATGATCTCAGTTATGAATTTCAATTAAAGGGTGATGACAAGGATCTTCATGTTGTGCGCCTCGACGCTGGTTATGAGCAGGCAGACGATTACCCAACAGTCATTGAAGCATCTTTTACCCGCTATCATGCGAGCATTGATGTTCCGGCAGGCACAATGCGGGTGAAACTTGATTTATAGGCTGGTCCTTTTTATTGGGCAGGCATTACCCGCAAAACCCGCCCCTCTTCACTATCTGTCAATAGATAAAGAAAACCATCCAACCCCTGCCGAACATCACGAATACGCTCATCTAACTCAGCAAAAAGAATTTCCTGTGATTGCACTGCATGATTCTCCATAACCAGACGACGAACACTCTTCTCGGCCAAAGCAGCCACGAAAAGATTACCCTGCCACTCCGGAAAAGCGTTTCCCTGGTATTCGCAGAATCCGGCAGGTGCTATTGAAGGCACCCAGTAAACCACCGGCTGTTCCATACCCGCAGCCTCTGTAAAGGGCGAAACATATGCTCCTGAATAATCCATTCCATAGGTTATCGCAGGCCAGCCATAGTTTTTGCCCGGCTCGATAAGGTTCAGCTCATCCCCACCACGTGGACCATGTTCATGTAACCAAACGGTACCATCGGCAGAGACCAGCACACCCTGCGCGTTGCGGTGACCCCAGGTCCATATTTCCGGCAATGAATCTTCACGACCCACAAATGGGTTATCTGAAGGAACGCTGCCGTCCCTGTTGATCCTTATCAGTTTACCCAGGTGGCTGGTCAAAGACTGTGCCTGTTCACGATAATCAAAGCCTTCACCCACCGTAATCAGCAGTGTTTTATCCGGCATCAAAGCCATACGGCCACCAAAATGGTGTGGCGTGTCCTTCTGTGGCGATGCGGTAAAGATATTCTTAATATCTGACAGCTTGTTTCCATCCAGCTTCGCGCTAATCACCCCGGTCGAATTGGCAGAACTGCTCCCGGAAGAATACGAAAGGTAAAGCTGTTGATTCGCACCAAATTCGGGATCAAGTACGATATCCAGCAGACCACCCTGCCCGCCCACGTACAATTCAGGCAAATTACCAATAGCCTGTTGCTCCAGTTCGCCATTGCTTATACGTCTTAGTTGCCCGGAACGCTCGGTGACCAGCATATCGCCACTCGGCAAGAACGCGATCGCCCAGGGATGGGACAGACCTTCAGCCACGGTTTCAATTTTATATTCAGCTGCGTCGGCTGACCCCACCAGAGAGAGCAGCAAACATAATCCGAAAAATCGTTTCATTCAGACAGCCTTCTTCTGCGTCAAACGGGCAAACACACCACCACCGACAAGACCACACAATGCAAAAAGAAGCATACCGGTTCCACTGCGTGCGGCGGCAAACAGGGTGGCCCCCATGAACAATTTGATCAGAATTAACGAGGCAGGCAGGGAAACGAAACCCGCAGCAAGGTACCAGTAAGTGCGATTTCCAGCCAGGTAACGGTTACACCCGGCGGCAACCAAAAAAGCAATAAAAAGGGTTGTGGTGATCAGAATGGACAGTACCGGGGCCAGACCGACAATATCATGGGTGGTCGCGGAAACCCTGTCTGTAAAGGACACATCCAGACCGAAACTCATGATATCCGCCAGCACCAACTGAGTGCCGATGATACTGGTTAACAGCAAGCTTATTAGGACAGCAAAAATAAAAGCCAGTATTAATCTTGTTCTTTTCATTAGCTGTCAGGATAAATGCAGAGCTTATCAGGCCCCTGTTTTGCTTCTACCCGAGTCTAATACTCCTCGAGTTTTGCAGCCAAACCAGGCCAGTTACCACCCAGTACATTCTCAGACATTGGATAAAGCATGCCCTCTTCCTTGACGTTATGTTGCTGGACCAGCATCAATAGCGTATCGCCAATATCCAGGGCTTCCTGGCTGTCGTCGGCATCCATTGCAACACCAATTTGATCAAGTAAGCCTTTCATCTGCTGATGTTCCATTCTCATCATTTCAGTCGGACCGCCGCCACCCATACCGGTGACCTCTTCAAAGGCCGGAAACAGAACATCCTCTTCCATGGCCATATGACGGCGCATGCTTGCATCAAACTTGTCCCAGGCCGGACGGGCCGAGTCAATATCTTCAGTATCGAGGAGTTCCTCAACATCCACCCAGCGGGCATCACAGTCGCGGTGGTCCTGCTCAAAGAAACTCGCCAGGCCGCTCTTGATATCTATGTCTGTCATGAAAATCTCCTGCAATAATCGGAAATCAGACCGAAAATGCTCTGGTAAATGAATGGCTGTCGACCCATATAACAAATACAATATAGTATCGTGAAGTCAATGGACTTCCGGCCAAACATGAACTCTTATTTTACGCCATTGTCCCGTTGAAATGGTATATAACGCCAAGTTATGATGGCATCCGATAATTTAACGCTGAAATAGGTAACCAGATATGTCGACGACATTTGAGGCTGTAGCAGAAATAATCTCTGATACCAGTGACATCCCACTGGAAGAAATTACACCAGAAAAGAACGCTTTCACCGATCTTGGCATCGACAGCCTGGATTTTCTTGATATCGCTTTCGCCATTGACAAGAACTTTGGTATCAAAATTCCGCTGGAAAAATGGACCGAAGAGCTGAATGAGAACAAGGCAGATGTCGATGAGTATTTCATCCTGAGCAAGCTCTGTGGCCGGATCGACGAACTCATAGCAGCCAAAGACGCTTAAGCACGGGTTGCCCCAATGCTGCTTGAATATTTCCAGATGATCGATGCTGTCGAGCAGCTTGATCCGGACGAAGGCAAAATTATCGCGCGCGCAGATGTGCCGATAGAAAGCACCGTATTCGAGGGGCACTTTCCCGGTTCACCGCTGGTACCGGGTGTCCTGCTTATCGAAACGATGGCGCAGGCTTCCGGTTTTATGCTCCTGTCGCGGCTCAAGTTTGAAAAAATGCCGTTCCTTGCAAATGTTTCAAGCGCAAAGATGCGGACATTTGTTGAGCCCGGTGAAGTACTCCGGGTCGAGGCCGAACTTGAACATGACGGGTCAGGCTTTGCGGCAACAAAGGCACGGATATTTCGCGGCGGAAAAAAAATATGCGATAGCAAATTAATGTTCCGCATCATGCCGTTTCCAAACGACGAATTAAAAAACAATATGCTCGACAGGTTTAGCCAAATTAGCCTCACATCGACCGGGTAATAATATGAGTACTGAAAAATCTGAAGTCTGGGTCACAGGAATCGGGCTGGTCAGCTCGTTGGGTGAAGGTATTGATACCCATTGGGCGCAACTGACAAGCGGTAAAACACCTGTGCCGTCGGTTGATACTGAACACCAGTCACCCTATTCCGTTCACCCGATAGTCGAATTGGATATTGCGACACAAATCCCCAAGCGAAGTGATCAACGCCAGATGGGGCCATGGCAGCACCTTGGCACCTATGCGGCTGGTCTGGCCCTCGAAGACGCCGGTATAGCCCGCGATGCCGACCTTCTGGCAAAAACCAATATGATCGTCGCAGCCGGTGGTGGTGAGCGAGACATAGAAGTCGACACGGCGATTATGGAGAAAATCAGCACATCCGACAACCCGGGTGTGGACTTGAATGCTGCATTGGCCACAGAACTACGCCCGACCTTATTCCTGGCACAACTTTCAAACCTGATGGCAGGCAATATTTCCATTGTCCATGGTGTGACCGATTCTTCACGTACCTTCATGGGCGAAGAAACAGCCGGTGTAACCGCAGTAGAAACGGCAGTTGCACAAATCCAGAACGGCCAGGGTGATATTTTCCTGGTTGGTGGCGCTTATATTGCTGAAAGAGCGGATTTGATCATGTTGATGGAGTTCGGTCATGCGCTTTGGAGTGGTGCTCACGGTTCGGTATGGTCACGGGAGGATACCGAAGGCGGGATGATCACGGGTAGCGCTGGTGCATTTCTGATACTGGAATCACGCACTCATGCCCAGGCACGCGGGGCAAAGCCCTACGCACGAATCAATAAAGTGGTATCTGATCGCTGCACCAGGCAAGCAGGTGCAGCACGCGAAGTGGCAGATAGTTTGCTGGAACAAGTCTCCGATCAAATTCCGAAAGGTCCTTTACCCGTACTGTCAGGATGCTGCGGAATACAACCTCAGCTGACAGAAGAGCGTGAATTTTTGGACAGCCTGTCCGAGCGTGGTTACGACCCATTCATCAGGGGTGTTACTACGCTGCTCGGGAATACAATGGAAGCCCATTTTCCGGTCAACGTTGCCCTGGCCTCACTGGCTATATCCAAAGGTGCCTTTTTTGACCCGTTTGACAATACCGGGGTTGAACAGAATTTTTCCGGCAAGCCCGAACGCATCCTGATCAGCACCTGGGGTCATTGGCGGGGTGAAGCGCTGGGGCTGGTTGATTCACCCGATGTACCACTACGGGGAGATGATTAGATATGAGTACGTCTTTAAAAGATCATATGGGTCGTCCCATCGTCGTGGTCACCGGCATCGGTATCGTCACTTCATTGGGCGAGGGCAAGGAGGACAACTGGCGCAATCTGACCGCCGGCGTGTCGGGTGTACGTAAAATATCCCGCTTTCCAACCGAGAATCTTCGCACACAAATTTCCGGCATCATCGAATGGGGGGGCGAAGGTCCCTATTGTTCCCCGGCTCATTCAATTGCACTGGCAAAAAAGTCTGCAACCGAGGCCATAGCACAATCATCCATCGGCTCAAAAGGATCTTTTCCCGGGCCGTTGTTCGTGGCCAATTCACCTGCGGAGACCAACTGGGATCAGCGCATGGCCATCTACGATGATGTAGCCGGTGCAGACAGTATTGGCTATGAGCGTCTGATAAAGATTGCGTCAGCTGGCGATTTATCCCACTACTACACACTATTTCAGTTCGGCTGCATCGCTGAAAACCTCGCGGATGAATTTGGTACGAAAGGCCAGCCAATCTCAGTAACAACCGCCTGTGCATCAGGCGCGGCTTCCGTGCAGTTGGGTGTCGAAGCCATCCGTCGTGGTGATACCGATGCCGCGCTTTGTATTGGCACTGACGGTGAAATTTGTGAAGAAATGGTGGTTCGCTTCAACTTGCTTTCAGCACTTTCCACGCAGAATGATGATCCACAGGGTGCATCCAAACCATTTTCTAAAACCCGTGACGGTTTTGTGATGGCCGAAGGGTCCGCTACCCTTGTGTTGGAATCCTACGATAGTGCCAGGGCACGTGGAGCCAAAATCCTCGGCGTTGTGCGTGGCGCGGGTGAACGGGCCGATACTTTTCACCGTACCCGTTCGAAGCCGGATGGATCAGCCATCATTGACACGATAACGCGTTCAATGGCCGATGCAGGTATGTCACCCGCCGATATCGACTACATTAATGCCCACGGCACCAGCACACCGGAGAATGACAAGATGGAGTACCTGGCCCTGTCCGCCGCCCTTGGCAGTGAACTGGACAACACTCCCATCAGTTCCAACAAATCCATGGTCGGTCATACGCTAAGTGCAGCAGGTACCATCGAGGCGGCAATCTCCCTGATGACGATCCACGCCGGTGTCATACCACCCACTATCAACTGCCTGGAACTGGACCCGAATATCCTGATGGATGTTGTACCCAACATCAAACGCACTCAGACTGTTAACACAGTCATGTCCAATTCTTTCGGCTTTGGTGGTCAAAACGTATGCCTGATTTTTTCAGGTGAACCGGACTAGGACTCAGGACGTGATAGATAAAGCCAACGGAAAAACAGTTTTTGTGGCAGGTGGTGCAAAAGGTATCGGTCTCGGTATCGTCAACGCACTGGTAGCAGACGGATTTGATGTTTCATTCTCCTATCGATCATCGCCTGAAGAAGCGAAGCACATACGTGAGAGTCTGCAAGCTCAATACCCATCTCAGACAATAACCAGTCATCAGGTTGATATGAGTGACCGTACCCAGGTGAAGACATTTGCTGATGTCATCTCCGAAGCAGACTCCCTTTATGGGCTGGTCTACAATGCCGGGGGATCTTACGACACCCTGGCTGCCATGGTCGATCAGGACAAAGCCGAGGCACTCTTCCAACTAAATTTTTGGGCACTGACACAGCTTGCAGGCGCGGCTTCCCGACCACTGATGCGCGCCCGGACCGGACGCATCATTGCCATCGGCTCAATTACCGCCCAGATGGGTGTCCAGGGCAACTCGATTTACGCCGCTTCGAAAGGTGCGATGCTCTCTTACATCAGAACACTGGCCATTGAATTGGCACGCAGGGGTGTTACCGCAAATTACATCTCACCGGGATATATAGATACCGATCTGATGGCACCCTATGCCGATTATCGCGAGAATGTTGAAAAACAGATACCGCTACGACGTTTTGGTCAGTCCGAAGAAGTGGGTGCCCTGGCTGGTTTCCTGTTTTCTCCACTTGCGGGTTATATTACAGGCACCGTTATTCCAATTGACGGCGGCGTATCCGCTGGCCTGTCGATTCGAAGCTAAAACCGTTTTAAACACATTAACAGGCAGACAAATGCGAGCACTTAGAAACTATGGCGAACGCGACCTGAGGGTCGTTGAGGTCGATAACCCGAACCCACCGGCAGATGATGAGGTCCAGGTTCGAATTTGCGCTGTTGCGCTGAACCATATCGATGTCTGGGGCTGGCGTGGTATGGCATTCGCCAAACGAGAACTACCTATTACAGTCGGTGCAGAGGCATCAGGTGAAATCATTGCAATCGGCAAGAATGTTACCGAATTGCAGGTTGGCCAGGTCGGTGCACTTTATGGCGCCAATACCTGTGGCAGCTGTCAGCCCTGTCTTGATGGCCGTGATAATTTCTGCGAAAACGTCAACGGCGTATTTGGCTTTCATATCGATGGGTTTGCCCAGGAAATGATGAACTTTCCTGCGCGTCTGTTTGTTCCGGCCCCCGAAGGGCTTGACCCCGTTGCTGTAGCCTGTGCACCAATAACATTTGGCACGGTCGAGCATATGTTGTTTGACAATGCCAAACTTCAGCCAGGTGAGAGCATCCTGGTTCACGCGGGTGGCAGTGGTATCGGCACTGCGGCCATCCAGCTTGCCAAAGCTATCGGTTGCACTGTTTACACAACCGTTGGTAACGATGAAAAAGCGCAACAGGCACTTGATCTCGGCGCTGATCACGCAATTAACTACCAGACAGACCGCTTTGAGGGCCGTCTTCGTAAACTGACCAAGAAGCAAGGTGTCGACGTGGTTTTCGAACACGTGGGTGTCGATACATGGGAAGGCAGTATGTTTTCCATGAAAATTGGCGGCCGGCTTGTAACCTGTGGTTCAACCACGGGTATCAAGGCAGAAATCAACCTGTTCCAGCTTTTCCAGCGCCAACTGCGTCTGATTGGCAGCTTTGGTTGCAATTTGCGTAATATTGAAACATCGCTGGAAAAACTCGGCAATGGCATTGTTGAACCTGTCATCGACCTCAAGATCCCACTGGAGGACATTGGCAAAGGACTGGAGCGTCTGGAGAAGCGCCAGGTTTTCGGCAAGATTATCGTTACACTCTAGGACACAAGAAGTCTTGAAGAACTTGCCATTACGATACCGATTGTTGCAATTTCTGATCGGAATCCGTGATTGGATAATCGGGGTGACAGGCTTTTTGTTGCTGAAACTTGTAAGGCTGATTCCAATAAAGCGTGCTTCCAGCATTTTTGAAGGATTTTCACGCTGGCTTGGCCCCAAAATATGGCGCCATAAGGTGGTCATGGATAACCTGGAGATCGCGTTCCCGGAAAAAAGCCTTGCGGAGCGTGAACAGCTCGCCAGTGACAGTTGGGCGCAAATGGGCCGAACCCTGCTCGAATATGTATACCTGGATGAAATATTTGACCTGCACGAAGAGAACATCGACTCCGAACGCATAGAAATCATAGGCGCCGATCGGTTCCTCAAACTACGCGATGACGGTCTCCCCGCAGTTTTGTTCACCGGACACATTGCCAATTTCGAACTATTGCCCATGGTCGCGGCAAAATTCGGACTGCAGGTTAAATCATTGTTCCGTCAGCCAAACAACAAATATGCTGCCTCTCAGGTCGCCGAGTCACGTAAGCAACTTGGCGAAAACATGATTGCATCAGGTGCGGGGGCCGCATTCCAGTTGATTAAGGCGCTTGAGAACAATGAGCATGTCGGGGTCCTGGTGGACCAGAAGTTTCGCCGGGGCATCAAGGTTCCGTTTTTCGGTAAAGACGCTCCCACCAACACGCTGCTCGCCAAGCTTGCAAGACGATACGACTGCCCTGTGCACGGTGCACGGACCA
>CBDTVF010000082.1:0-9774 GCA_965363775.1 uncultured Gammaproteobacteria bacterium | reverse complement strand
ATCACCGTCGCCTTTAATTTCAAGATTATATAACCTGGCAAGGTCTGACAGCCTGAGACTAGGGATAGGTTTTTGCATATAAGAAGCCGCTTATATCTTAGTGGTGCAGAAATACGTCTTAGCGAAGCGATCGTTCCCGTTTATCCGCTTCGTACTCCAGCCTGAGTTGATCCAGGATGATCTGGGTAATATCCAGCGATGGGTCAGCATATACAACGGGACTGGAGAGAATCAGGTCGTAACCGTTATTGCGTGCAATCTCCTGGACGGCCTCATTGATCTGGTCTTCCAGTTTCTGGACTTCTTCCGTGCGCCGGAAGGAAAGCTCATCACGCAGATCTTCTTTTTGCCGGTTAACATTGCGTCGCATTTCACGCAATTCACGATCGAGACGAATTCTTGCGTCCTCTGCCAGGTTACCCATTTGCAGGCGGTCGTCCATGGCTTGCACCTGGCGTTCCTGAAATTCGATGGTTTCATTGCGGGGCCGGAATTCAAGATCCAGCTTTTCCCGACCGGCGACAACCTGTGGCGCGTTATCAAGCACTTGCTTCATATCGACGTAACCCACACGCAATTGCTGTGCTGTTACCGGGGCGGCAACAAACATGAATAACATCAGCAATATGGGTGCAAAGCGCTTCATAAGCTCAAATTGTACTCTTTTTAAGCTTATGTATTAAGTATTAAGCGGTCTGAACTCTAAAACGTGGTTCCGAATGAAAACTGCAGGGATTCGGTCCGGTCACCTTCGAACTCCCTTAGCGGCCAGGCGTAGTTCATGATGATGGGGCCGATGGGTGCCTGCCAGGTGACTGAAATACCAGCAGAGGCCCGGAACAGATTCGCATCAAAGGTGCTCAAATTCTCATAGACATTGCCAACATCCACAAAAAGCGCAATGCGTGACCCGCCACCCTTGGTGAAGGGCGTCGGAATGGCCAGTTCAAGCCCGCCTGAAACTTTTAGGTCACCACCCACTGCGCGGCAACTGACAGGGCCGTCTTTGGGACCCAGTGTATTGTCTTCAAATCCGCGTATGTCGCGTACACCACCACCGTAAAAGTGCTCATAGAAAGGTAAGCCGGCATCCAGTGACGTCACTTCTGCTTCCAGGCAGAGTGGTTCTACGCCATCCGGCAAGTCAGAATCAATCGGTTCTGCCAATGATGTTTTGTCATAGTCGTCATAAGAATCACCCCATCCCAAATCTCCATGCATGGAGAACACCAGGCCGGCCCATATGGGAACATATTTTGCTGCTCGGTAGTAGAGCTTGTAGAACTGGCGGGTACTACCGGGTATTGAGGCTTCCAATCCCAGGCGCTGTGATGAACCGCGTGTCGGGTTCAGGAAATGGTTTCGTGTATCCCGCGACCACGATGCGGTTAAATCGAAAGTTCTGAATTCGCGTTCTTCGTCATCAAGCTGTCCATCACCGTTGTGATCGAGTGAGGTTGACAGTGGGTCAAACGGACGCGGAATGAAATAGGACTCAGGACAGATACCGTTTTGGTTAATATCATTACAGAGAATATTCTCAGGATCATCCGGGTCTCTAAATTGCACTTCGCGAACAAATGACCCGATATTCAGATCGGTCTGTCTGAGACCCAGCCCGGCACGGACATAATCTACTTCGGTCAACGGCAAACCGAAGTTCATACCGGCAGCGGCTTCGGTACTGGTAAATGTGGAAATATTCGCACCCTGCTGGTTGAATTCCTGGTAGCGCAGGTAGAAGCCACGGCTCACGCCATCTTCCGTCCAGTAGGGATTATCATAGCTCAAGGAGAAGCTTTTAATGATTTTACTGTATGACAGGGATGCACCAACACGTTTGCCACTACCGAGAAAGTTATCCTGCTGAATACTCAATGATCCAATCAAACCCTGCACCTGTGAATAACCAAGACCGACTGAGAAACTACCGGCAGCACGTTCGGTGATGGTAACAATTACGTCGATCTGATCATCCGTTCCAGGCACGGCGGGGGTTTCAATATTGACCGATTCGAAATAGGTTAAGCGCTGCAGTCGGATTCTTGAACGGTCAATCGCAGCCTGTGAGAACCAGCCACCCTCAAACTGACGCATTTCCCGTCGCAAAACCTCATCCTTGGTACCACTGTTACCCACAAAGGTAATTTGTCGTACATAAACACGTTTGCCCGGGTCGACAAAATAATTGATTGTAACGAGACGGTTTTCACGATCGATCTGGGGAATCGGATTTACGTTGGCGAAGGCATAACCGATGTTTGAGAGTATCGCGGTTATGTTTTCAACACTCTGTTCCATTTTCTTGCGTGAAAATATGTCGTTATCCTGGGTCATGATCAGGCGTCTCAAAGTTGCCTCTTCGATGACCAGGTCACCGGTTACCTGGATTTTTTCGACCGTGTACTGCTCACCTTCAAGGATGTTTGCAGTAATGTAGATGTGCTTCTTGTCGGGACTGATTGAAACCTGTGTAGACTCAACATTGGCATCAATGTAGCCACGGTCCTGGTAGTAAGAACGAATTTTTTCGAGGTCGCCGGAAAGTTTTTCACGTGAATACTGGTCATCCTTCGACCAGATTTTCCAGAAAGGTGGGATTTTGGACTCGAACTCGCTCTTGATCTCCTTGTCGGCAAACAGCGTATTGCCCACGATGTTGATGTGCTTTATTTCCGCGGTCTTGCCTTCCTTGATGTTGATGGAGATGCGTACGCGGTTTCGATCCAGTTCAACCACACGGCTATCAACCGAAACCGCATAACGGCCCTGGCTGAAATACTGTTTGACCAGTTCCTGCTTGATGCGATCCAGTGATTGGGGTTGGAAAACTTCACCTTGAGAGAGACCGATATCAGCGAGGACCGGATACATATCCTCGTCCTTGATCGCCTTGTTACCGGACAGGGAAATAGCCGCAATGGCAGGTCGTTCCTGTACGATGATAACCAGTATGTCACCTTCCTGTGCCAGATCGATATCACTGAAAAAACCGGTTCTGAACAACGAGCGGATTGCCTGGCGCGCCCTGGACGGGGTTAACAACTCATTGGTGTCAATAGACAGGTAGTTGAATACCGTACCTTCTGAAATGCGCTGTAAGCCTTCCACCCTGATATCAGAAATGACAAACGGATCAAGCGCCAGGGCAGACTTTATCGAAAAAAGTCCGCACAGCAGGATGATTAAGATTCTTCTCATGTATTCAGGTCCGTTCGAGTTTCTTTTTCTGAGGCAGGAAGTCTATCCGACCAGTCGTAAAATATCGTTAAAAAACGCAATTCCCATCAATCCAAACAGTGCCATCAAGCCAATATACTGACCCTTGGCTTGAATTTGTTCCGATACCGGGCTACCTTTTGCTAATTCTATCAGGTAATAGAGCAAATGCCCCCCATCCAATACAGGAATTGGCAGTAAATTCAGAATTCCCAGGCTCAGGCTGATAACACCCAGGAAAAACAGGAAATTTGCAACACCTGCATTTGCCGCGCTATTGGCAAACTGAGCAATGCTGATTGGGCCGGAAAGGTTTTTAACCGATGCCGATCCTGTCAACATACGGCCAAGCATACCAAGGGTGGAAACAGTCACACGCCACATCTCAGATGCAGCAGCACCAAAGCCATCAATCAAACCGTATTGATGCAGAAAATAAGCACGATCATACTGGGCCTGCAAATCTGCACTTGCCGCTTGATTGGTGACACCGAGAATCAGGCGACCAGAAGATTTGCCAGTACTGCTCTTAACCGGTATGACGCTAAGTTCGAGTGTGCCATTGGCTCGTTCAACAACCACCGCCAGCGGGGTATCACTTGAGCCGTGTTTTTGAATCAGTGCGCCTACCCACGCCCAGTCGGGAACATCTTCGCCGCCAACACTCAAAATGCGATCACCCACTTTAAAGCCCGCTCGATAGGCTGGTGTATCTGCACCCACTTCGCCGACGATCGCCGGAAATTTTGGCCGCCAGGGAGTTATCCCGATACCCTCAAATGCCTTTTCTTCCTGGAAATCGCTATCAAGTTGACCCAGGTCCAGTTCTACCTGTCGCCGCAGGCCATCTGCCTGTTCCACTTCAACCAAGACTTTTTCCCGATCGAGGGCGGGTGTAATCAGCCCCATACTTGCGTGTAACCAGGTATCTATTTCATCGCCATCCAGTGAAACGATACGATCACCAGGCTCAAGACCGGCGCTGGCTGCGATACCACTGACCTCACCAATGATGGGCCTGGATTCGGGCATACCCAGCAGGAACATCAACCAGAAAGCCAGCAGGGTAAAGATCAGGTTGAAAACAGGACCTGCCGCGACTATGGCGATTCGCGCCCATACCGATTTACGATTAAACGCCTCATCCAGGTCTTGCTCCGCAACTTCGCCTTCACGTTCGTCCAGCATTTTCACGTAGCCACCAAGGGGTATGGCGGCAATCACGTATTCAGTACCGTCGCGGCCCTTCTTTGACCACAGTTTTTTACCAAAGCCAATAGAAAACTTAAGCACGCGCACACCCATGCGTCTCGCCACCCAGTAGTGGCCAAACTCATGAAAGGTGATCAGCAGACCGAGTGCGACCAGTAACCACCATATTGAACCGAGAAATTCAGACATTATCTTGTTTCATATACCTTGTTTCATATACCTTTGTTTTTGTGGACCAGTCTGCTGGTCGTCTCGCGTGCCAGGCGATCATATTCCAGGATATCATCCAGTCCATCTATTTTACCCGTTTCACAAACATCAAGCGCGGCAGAAACAATTGAAGGAATCAGCAGGAAGCCAATGCGCTCTTGTAAAAATGCCTCAACGGCGATTTCATTAGCCGCATTAAATATCACGGCTGCATTATCACCTGCCTCCAAAACCTGGAAAGCGAGCGCAAGACCCGGGAAACTCTCCAGGTCAGGCGGGTAAAACTCAAGTTTGTGTATCTCAGTCAGGTTGAGGCGCTTGACGCCGGCTTCAACTCGCTCGGGCCAGGCCAATGCATATGCAATGGGTGTTCGCATATCGGGCATACCCAATTGGGCCAGCACTGAACCGTCAAGGTAAGCCACCATGGAGTGTACGATACTTTGCGGGTGGACAATGACGTCAATCTGATCGGGCCGCGCGTTAAATAACCATCGGGCCTCGATTACTTCCAGACCCTTGTTCATCAACGTAGCTGAATCAACAGATATTTTTCGGCCCATGTCCCAGTTGGGATGGTTACATGCCTGGTCCGGGGTGATTTTAGCCAGGCTATTCCGTTCCCTGTGAAGGAACGGGCCACCGGATGCCGTCAGGATCAACCGCTCGACACCTATGTTTTCCAGTCCATCTTGAAAATTTTCCGGTAAGACCTGGAACAGGGCATTATGCTCGGAATCCACAGGAATGATGGTTGCCGCGTGCTTGGTGGCGGCTTTACGAAATAATTCACCAGCGATGACCATTGATTCCTTATTGGCCAGCAACAGGCGTTTGCCGGCCTGTACGGCCTGCAAGGTGGGCTCCAAACCCGCTGCACCGACAATTGCAGCCATGACAGCGTCAGTCTCATCCATGCAAGCCACGGTACCCAATGCATCCCGTCCGGCCAGGACCTCTGATTTACATTTCAGTTGATCAAGCGCAGATTTTAATTCACCGGCTTTAGACTTGTCGCTGACCACTGCATAACAGGCATTATGTTGCAGACATTGTTCCGCGAGACGGGTCATATTGCTGTGCGCACTTAAGGCGACAGCATGATATCGGTCGGGATGGCGTGCCAGCACATCGAGTGTGTTCTCGCCAATCGAACCGGTGGACCCCAATACAGTAATGCCCTGGCTGGCCATTTGATCTGTCCTCAGAATCCTGAAACCAACAGGCCCAGTGCAAAGAATGGTGCAGCAGCGATCAGGCTGTCTACCCGGTCAAGTATGCCACCATGGCCTGGTAGTAAGTTACCGGAGTCTTTAACACCGGAGGTTCGTTTGTGCAGGGAAATCAATAAATCCCCACCAACAGATACCAGTGCCGTGGACAGGCCAAGCAGGACAAGCCAGGCGAAATTAATATTTGCCATAGGCATCAAATAAGCCGTCAACAGGGCAATCAGAGGGGCTGCGATCAATCCGCCCAGTAAACCCGCGCGTGTTTTTCCAGGGCTGATCTGCGCTGCCAGTTTGCTTTTGCCAAAGGTTTTACCGGCAAAGTAAGCACCTGTATCCGCTGCCCATACAATCAAAAGCAATAACAAAATCAACCACGATCCATCGACCTGCATACGTAACCAGCCCAGGGCAAACCAGCCTGTGGTGATGGATACGATAGCTGTGGCAAAGGAAACAAGTTGGTAGGTCTTGTCGGGCTGTGCCTCTGGACGATACCGGGATAAGCGAATGAACATTAGTAGCCAAAGTGCACAACTCACGGACATGTGCAGCAGGATATTGTTGTCCCAGTGATCCCTGTAGTTGAAACCGACAGCCATAATGACTGCTTGCAGTACGACCAGCGAGTATCTTGCAGTTAGACCTGATATTCCTGCCAGACGGCTATATTCCCAGCTTCCGCGCAATAATATAGCGGCCAGTAACAGCAGAAACCATTGCGCCGGTAGTGCAAAAATTGCCGCCATAACCAGCGGCAGTAACACTAAAGCTGTCAGAACTCGTTGCTTAAGCACTGAGAGCGCTCCTGACCTGCTCGGAGGTCCGTCCGAAACGTCGTTCACGTGACTGAAAAGCGCTAATTGCCTGATCCAGTTCCTGTTCGCCAAAGTCTGGCCACAGTACGGGTGTGAAATAAAATTCTGTGTAGGCCGATTGCCACAGTAAAAAATTGCTGATTCGCATTTCACCACCGGTGCGGATAAACAGGTCCGGGTCAGGCGATTTTGCCAATGAGAGGAATTGAGCAAGGTGTGATTCATTGACGTCATCGGCAGGCAGGTGGCCCTGGGCAACAGCTTTGGCCATCTTTACTGCTGCCTGGGTGATATCCCAACGCCCGCCATAATTGACTGCAATGTTGGCGGTCAGTCGTTTGTTGTCAACGGTCATTTTCTCTGCTTCGACCATTTTCTTTTGAATAGCGACTTTAAAAGCGGTTTTATCACCCACAAATCGCAGGCAAATGCCATTTTCATGCAATTCGCGGGCTTCCTTATCCAGGGCTCGCAAAAACAGTTCCATGAGACGGGATACTTCGCCGGCAGGCCGGTTCCAGTTTTCACTGGAGAACGCAAATACAGTCAGGGTCTTGACACCAGATTTCACACAGTGCTCTATGGTCGCACGCAGTGCTTTGAGCCCTGCCTGATGCCCCATGCTACGTGGACGGTTTCTCTTTTTTGCCCAGCGCCCATTTCCATCCATGACGACGGCAATATGGCCGGGTACGTTTGATACCACTGTCACTTTCCCGGTCCGCTGAGCATGGCGTATCCACCTTCAAGCAACACTATATGAAGTCGCTTTGAAAAGCGTGAATTAAAACTCAAGTAATTCCTTCTCTTTAACTGCAACAATTTCATCCACTTGTGTCACGTGCTTGTCAGTAACCTTCTGAATTTCCAGCTCGGCACGGTGATCATCATCCTCGGAAATTTCCTTGTTTTTCAACAGTTCCTTGATGTGATGATTGGCGTCGCGTCGAATATTGCGAATGGCGATTTTGGCATTTTCACCTTCATGATGAACTATCTTGCCCAATGAAACCCGGCGTTCTTCCGTTAGTGGCGGCAAAGGTATACGGATAATGGTGCCGGCCGTCACGGGGTTGAGACCCAGGTCGGACTTCATGATGGCTTTCTCGAGTGCCTGCACCATGGTTTTATCCCAGGCCGTAACGGCGAGTGTACGGGCGTCTTCAATCGAGACGCTGGCCGCCTGGCTGATGGGGACTGAGCTACCGTAATAATCTACCTGAACATGCTCCAGCAGACTTGGGTGCGCACGGCCGGTACGGATTTTGGCCAGTTCAGTAGCGAGTGAATCCAGGGTTTTCCCCATGCGGATTTGTGAATTTTTCTGGATGTTTTGAATCATTTTCTTCTCCCGGCTACCAGCGTTGGGTAAGTGTTATCAGGTGTCATTTTGCAGTACTTTCGAATGATGCTCGCGCTGTTATTACAGATGAACAACTAATTTTAACAGCAAAATGAGAAGATTTGCCTGTGTAAATTCAATGCGGGGAATAACTCAGTTAATGATAGTGCCGACTTTCTTGCCTTTGACGATTTGCATCAGGTTACCGCTACCGAAAACATTGAAAACCCGGATAGGCATTTCCTGGTCGCGACACAATACGATTGCATTGGTATCCATGACACGAAGCTTGCCTTCGATGACCTCGTCATAACTCAAGGACTGATACATCCGGGCATTTTTATCAATTTCAGGATCGGCCGAATATACGCCATCAACCTTGGTGGCCTTTAATACAATATCAGCCCCGATTTCGATAGCACGTAAGGCCGCAGCGGTATCCGTGGTAAAAAATGGATTTCCCGTCCCGCAGGCGATAATGACAACACGTCCTTTCTCAAGATGCCGTGTTGCACGACGGCGAATATAATCCTCGCTGACAGCATGTACGGAAAGTGCCGACATCACCCGCGCATCGACACCGACTTTCTCCAGCGCATCCTGCAGGGCCAGTGAATTCATCAGTGTGGCCAGCATGCCCATGTGATCGCCAGTTACACGATCAATACCGGATTGAGCAAGGCCTGCACCTCTGAAAATATTACCGCCACCGATGACGATGGCGATTTGAACACCTGTATTGATTACTTCCAGGACTTCATTGGCAATCCGGCCGATGATGGCCGGATCGATGCCATAATCTTCATCGCCCAGCAGAGCTTCTCCGCTGAGCTTCAGAAGGATACGCTGATAAGGGTTTTTAGCCACCCTTCACCTGTTGCATGACTTCATCTGCAAAGTTTTCTGATCTCTTCTCAAGGCCTTCGCCAACAGCAAGACGGGTCATTCCCTTCACGCTGGCGTTGTGTTGCTTGAGCAGTTGAGCAACGGTCACATCACCGTCTTTCACAAAATCCTGGCCCAGCAAGGTAATTGCCGAGAGGTGTTTGCGCATACGACCATTGACCATTTTTTCAATAATATCAGCAGGTTTTCCACTGTCGGCAGCCTGCGAGATAAGGAACTGCTTTTCTTTTTCCAACACATCAGCGGGAACGTCATCAACATCGACAAATTCCGGGTTCAATGCAGCGACGTGCATGGCGATATCATGTGCAACTTCGCTATCACCACCTTCAAGATCAACCAGGGCACCAATACGACCACCATGTATGTAGGCGCCAATGTGGCCATCGCTGCTAAGGCGGGTGATACGGCGAACCTGAATATTCTCACCGAGCTTGGAAACCAGTGCCTGGCGTGCATGTTCGAGATTGGCGCCATCGACGTCGGTAGCCATCAGTGCTTCAACATCGGTCGACCCACTGGTCAGAGCGTTGTTTGCAACTGAATCTATAAATGCCAGGAAACTGGCATCCTTTGCTACAAAATCGGTTTCACAGTTGATCTCTACCAGGACAACGTCACTTCCGTCATCACTGGTGGCCAGCGCGATCTTGCCTTCAGCAGCTATGCGCGAGGCCTTTTTATCGGCCTTTGCAAGACCTGTTTTGCGCAGATTTTCCGCTGCGGCATCGAGATCACCATCGGTTGCAACCAGTGCTTTTTTGCACTCCATCATGCCAGCGCCTGTGCGCTCGCGAAGTTCTTTTACCATTGAGGCAGTTACTGCCATCTTCCTATT
>CBDTVF010000081.1:0-9814 GCA_965363775.1 uncultured Gammaproteobacteria bacterium | reverse complement strand
CTTGTCCACACATTATAATGATAGTCCCTCCGAGGCATCACGCGCCTACGATACCCAACGGGATGGCTTTGTGATTGCAGGCGGTGGTGGAATGCTGGTTCTTGAAGAACTGGAACATGCCAAAGTCCGTGGTGCAAAAATTTATGCCGAAATTGTAGGTTATGGTGCAACTTCCGATGGCGACAATATGGTTGCCCCTTCAGGTGAAGGCGCGGTGCGTTGTATGCAACAGGCCATTGCCATGGTGGATTCTCCGATCGACTACATCAACACCCATGGGACCAGCACAACGGTGGGCGATGTTGCCGAACTTGATGCCATGCGCGAAGTATTTGCAGGGGCGGTTCCGCCATTCAGTTCAAGCAAATCCCTATGCGGTCACTCACTGGGTGCTGCGGGTGTACAAGAGGCAATCCACTGTCTGCTGATGATGGAAAACAATTTCATGGCTGGTTCTGTCAATATTTCAGAAGTTGATCCCAGTGCTGAAGGCATGGCTATCCTGTTGGAGAGCCAGGAAAATGCCGATCTCAATACGGTCATGAGTAATAATTTCGGCTTTGGTGGTACCAATGCCTGCATCATATTCAAGCGCCATTGAACACGGAAAGCATATCCGGTTTATTGGAAATACCCGCACTCAGAGCAGTCTTATTCATCCAGAATTGTAGCAAGCGCCTCGATAAAGTAATCCATGTTGCTCTGGTTAAAGGAAGCCACATTGACACGTGATGAATTGACCGTGTAAATCGCAAATTCATCACGCAAACGATGAACCTGTTCCACAGTCAAACCCATGAATGAAAACATACCGGACTGGCGCTCAATAAAAGAAAAATCACGTTGAATACCGCTGGCTGCGATTTTGTCTGACATTGTTTTGCGTAGACCATTGATGCGTGATCGCATACCGGCGAGCTCTGTCACCCACTGTGCTTTCAGTTCATCAGAGTGCAGGATGATATCGATGACAGCCGGACCGTGAGTGGGTGGCATGGAGTAGTTTTTGCGGGTGATGTTATGTATCACACTTTCAACCGCGGCGGCCTTTTCGGCATCGCCTGCGATGATGGTGATTGCACCAACGCGTTCACGGTACATGGCAAAATTCTTCGAGCAGGAACTCGCGACGATCACCTCGGGGCATTGCTCGGCAAAAAGCCGCACAGCCAGGCAATCTTCTTCAATACCGCGCTCGAAACCCATGTAGGCAATATCGATCATCGGTGTGAAACCGCGCTCATAGGCGATATCTGCGATCACCTGCCATTGTTCGGGGTTCGGGCTGACACCGCAGGGGTTGTGGCAGCAAGCGTGAAACAACACCACGTCACCGGGCCCGCGTTGTTGCAGGGCCTGGACCATTTCGTCAAAGCGTAAGCTGCTATCCTCTGCATCGAAATAGGGATAGCTGTGCATTGTGATCCCGGCAGCGGGAAACAGTGCCAGGTGGTTGGCCCATGTTGGATCACTGGCCCAAAGCTCAGCTTCAGGCATGGCCACCTTGACCAGCTCAGCGGCGACTCTCAAAGCACCGGTTCCACCCGGGGTTTGTACCGTGCGAACACGACCCTGTGCTAATGCCTTACTGTCTTCGCCCAGCATTAAATCCCTGATCGCCTCGTTAAACCCGACGACTCCCGGTGGGCCCAGGTAGGTTTTGGTGGTTTGGGTTGCATACAGGATTTTCTCAGCTTTAACCACGCAATCCAATATGGGTGTATTACCGTGTTCATCACGGTAAACACCAATGCCGAGGTCTATTCTGTTCGGGTTTGGATCGGCAGCATAAGCAGCGATGAGGCCCAGTATCGGATCGGGTGGTATGGCATTGATATGTTCAAACATAGTCTTCAGTCTCTGTGTTCAGCTAAACAGTTTTGATATAGGCTATTGTAACGCTGTGGCTTGTAAACATCTTCAGAAATCCGCTATTTGAAAGAGACATTTGGTGGTTTTCCACATTTGTCATAGTGAACGAGAAACTTTAATAATATATCTATTTGGTGATGAAAATCGTGGCCGGTTGTTCCAGCATTTCTTTCAGTGCCTGTATCATCATTGCCGCATCGTAGCCATCTACAAAACGGTGATCGAATGAAGATGACAGGTTCATCATTTTGCGGATGATGATCTGACCGTTCACCACAACGGGTCGCTCTACCGCCTTGTTGACACCGATAATGGCCACTTCTGGCAGGTTGATGACCGGTGTGGTGACAATGCCGCCCTGTTTGCCAAGGCTGGTGATGGTGATGGTTGAGCCCATGAGCTCTTCGCGTTTGGCAGTATTTGCCCGCGCGGCTGCTGCTACACGACGCATTTCACTGGCAAGATCATTCAAGGAGCGCGATTCGCTGTTCTTCACGACCGGCACCTTAAGGCCATCCGGTGTTTGGGTGGCAATACCCAGGTGGACGGAGCGATGCTGGCTGATGATATTTCGTTCACGATCATACAGGGCGTTGCATTGCGGAAATTGTTCCAGAACGCGAGCCAATGCCAGGCCGATAAAAGGCAAAAGTGTCAGCTTGTCCTCTGCGGGTGCCTTCTTGCTATTCATATGTTGTCGAAGCGACTCCAGCGTGGTGAGGTCAATTTCCTCGACATAGGCGAAGTGGGGTATCTCCCGATTGGCCTCGGACATACGTTCAGCGATGATGCGGCGTAGACCGATGACCTTGATTTCAGTAATTGCCTCTCCGGGTTTTTCCTGTGGTTCCGAGCTGGCATCAGTCTGTCCGTTGCCGGCCAGGTAGGCTTCCAGGTCGGATCTCAGTATTCGTCCACGCGGACCGCTGCCCTTGACCCGGGTAAGGTCAATATCTGCTTCACGGGCTTGCTGGCGAACGGAGGGTGAAGTCAATACTTTTCCTGGTTTGGCCTGGGCCGGTATGCTTTCCAATGCCGGCGGCGTTTCAACAGGCTGTGGGTTTGCTTCGGCTTCGGAAGGTGGTGGGACAGGCTCGTCGGATCCAGCCTCTTCATTATCCTGTGTTTCAAAAACAATCATTGGCGCACCGACCGCAATAGTGTCTCCTACCTCCCCTGCCAGACTGACAACATGGCCTGACACAGGCGCTGACAGTTCAACCGCAGCTTTATCAGTCAGCATGGAGCCGATGGGATCTTCCTCTGCCACGAATTCTCCGACTTTAACCATCCACTCGGCAATTTCTGCTTCGACCAGGCCTTCCCCGAGGTCGGGCAAATTGAATATGTACTGACTCATACTGTCTCCATGATTTTGTGGATGCCGGCAAGGACACGCTCCTGACCGGGGAAATAGTCCCATTCAAACGCGTGCGGGTAGGGCGTTTCCCAGCCTGCTACACGTACTATGGGTGCCTGCAGGTGCCAGAAGCACTCTTCCTGCACCGTGGCGGAAAGTTCCGCGCCGTAGCCGCAGAATTTGGATGCCTCATGTGCGATCAGGCAGCGCCCGGTTTTTTCTACCGATTTTCTGAGGGTATCAACATCCAGTGGAACAAGGGTGCGTACATCGATGATATCGGCGCTGATACCGGCTTTTCGCACGGCCGCCTGCGCGACATGGATCATCGTTCCATAAGTGATGATACTCAGTTCATTGCCTTCTTCAATCACCGAGGCCTTGCCCAATGGGATCGAGTAATAGTCTTCCGGTACTTCGCCGGCCGGATGTTGCGACCAGGGTACCGCGGGTTTGTTCGGATCGCCGTCGAATGGTCCGTTGTAAATACGCTTGGGCTCAAAAAACACCACCGGGTCATTGGATTCAATCGCACTGATCAACAGACCCTTGGCGTCGTATGGGCTCGATGGCATCACTGTCACGATACCGGAGAGATGGGTAAACAGAGCCTCGGGACTTTGTGAGTGCGTCTGCCCGCCACGGATACCGCCGCCGCAGGGCGCACGTACCGTGACCGGTGAGAAGTACTCACCACCACTGCGGTAACGAAGACGCGCCAATTCACTGATGATCTGGTCGAGACCTGGATAAATGTAGTCCGCAAACTGGATTTCTGCCACTGGCCTCAGACCATTAACACCAATACCGATGGCTGAGCCGATAATACCACCCTCGGCAATAGGCGCATCGATAACACGGTGTTCGCCGTATTTGGCTTGCAGGCCATCAGTGCAGCGAAACACGCCGCCGAAATAGCCGATATCCTGACCGAGGATGATAACGCTCGGGTCCTTATCCATCATCGTGTCCAGCGCAGAATTGATGGCCTGGATCATGCTCATCTGACTCATGATTGTTTGCCCTTCATATCCACCAGTTGTTGACGCTGCCGTTTCAGCCGTAACGGGACTTCTTCATAGACGTCGTCGAACATCTCACGAACATCCAGCCTGGGGCCCTCGGTCATGGTTCCAAATTTGATTGCCTCCTTCCAGGCAGCGATGACGGTCTGCTTCAACTCCTCTTCGAGTCCTGTGTGTTGTTCTTCAGACCAGTGCCCGGCATTCACAAGGTGTTGTTTGAGTCGTTCGACCGGATCACCCAGCGGGAATGCATCCCACTCGTCGTCGGGCCGGTAACGGCTTGGATCATCACTGGTGGAATGAGGGCCGCCACGGTAGGTTACGTGTTCGATCAGGGTTGGGCCACCGCCCTGTCGCGCGCGTTGCGCGGCCCACTGTGTAACCGCGTAAACCGCCAACAAATCGTTGCCATCTACACGTATTCCCGGTATGCCCAGACCCAGACCGCGGGCAGCGAATGGTCGTCGCTCTCCACCGGCAAAGCCCTGGAAAGTGGAAATGGCCCATTGGTTGTTGACCACATTCAAGATCACGGGCGCCTGGTACACTGCCGCGAAAGTCAGCGCATAATGGAAATCTGCCTCCGCGGTACTACCATCGCCGACCCAGGCTGCTGAAATAGGGTCTTCGCCCTTGATGGCGGATGCCATTGCCCAGCCGACCGCATGTGGATATTGAGTGGCAAGGTTTCCGGAAACAGAAAACAGATTGCCTTTGACATTGTGGTACATGACCGGCATTTGCCGTCCCTTGCACATATCACGTGTGTTGGACAGGCACTGGCACATCAAGTCTACCAGGCTGGTGTTGCGTAAGATAAACAGGCCCTGGTTACGATATGCGGGAAACAGCATGTCGCTTGGATCCAGCGCCATACCCTGTCCAATCGAGATCGCCTCCTCGCCCAGCGACTTCATGAAGAAAGTTATTTTCCCCTGTCTTTGCATGCGATGCATACGGTCGTCGTATTGGCGTGTCAGTAGCATCAGGCGCAATGCCTCAAGCAACTGTTCAGGTCCCAGGTCTGGCACCCAATCACCCTGCGCCATGCCGTTGTCATCCATGACCCGAACCAATTCATGTGCCAGGTTTTCGATTTTGCTGGCGGGTGCATCGTGATCAGGACGGGCAACAGCACCTGCTTCTGATAAGGCAAGGTAGCTGAAATCGGGCGCTTCCCCCGGTCGTGCTGAGGGGTGGGGGATATGTAAGCGGGATTTCGGCGTCATGGCATTTCTTTCCTTATTATTAGTTACAGCACTATTATAGGCTAGTGCACTGACGCTGTTTTTTAGACACCGGCGGTCACGATGCTCTCCGCTATTGAATCAGCAATGACGTTGGTTGGTTTTTGCTGCTTGTCAGACATGGCAAAAATATCGACCAGACGCTCCGGAATCGTTGCGATTTGAGCATGTACATCGGATTCAGTCTTGTGCCCCATGTATTCAAAGGCGACGCTGATGATGCCCCCGCCATTGATGACGTAATCCGGTGCGTACAGGATGCCCCTTTCAAACAGACTCAGACCATCCTCTTCGGTGGCCAGTTGATTGTTGGCAGCACCACCAATGACCGATGCCTTGATACCCGGTATGCTTTGCCCGTCAAGAACCGCACCCATCGCACAGGGTGCCAGCACATCGACATCCTGGAATAAAATCTGATCAGTAGGTACTACCACGGCGTTAAACTCTGATTGCACCCGTGACAGGTTTGCTTCGTTGACATCACTGATAAGCAGTTTGGCACCTGCGGCGTGTAACTGGCGACACAGATCGTAACCGACTTTTCCGACACCTTGAACAGCGACACTCATACCGGCCAGTGATTCGGCATTGAGCCGGTGTCTGACCGCTGCCTGTATGCCCAGGAAACAACCGTCAGCGGTCCATGGCGATGGATCGCCACCAGCAGAACCTACGACAGGTGGCAGACCGGCGACATAATTTGTGACCCGCTTGACCATTCGCATGTTGTCAACGGTGACACCCACGTCTTCGGCGGTAATGTAACGGCCAGCCAGTGAATCGACGCAACGGCCGAAAGCCAGGAACAGTTCATCCGAAGGTGGAGAGTTGGAGTCTGCCAGGATAACCGCTTTACCACCACCCATAGGTAATCCCGCCATGGCATTTTTGTAGGTCATACCACGCGACAGGCGCAGGGCATCTGTGGTTGCGTCATCCTCATTATCATACTGCCACATCCTGGTTCCGCCTGCTGCGGGCCCCAGTGCGGTTGAGTGAATAGCAATAATGGCCTTGAGCCCGGTTTGGGAATCATAAAATTGATGGACGGATTCGTGGCCCCGGTTTTCAGCGTTTTCGAAATAAGTCATCGGATTTCTCAATGGTCAGTAAATGGAGACGAAATAGTAATTGGCAAATATACCGTTTTTAATGAGAATATGTATTGCAAAATCACTGACTGATCGCAAATACGCGCATATAATAGTCAAGATGTCTTAACATAGAGCATTAAACATGCAAAAAGTCAAAATAGATAATATGGATCGCAAAATTCTACGTTTATTGCAGTCGGATGCGAGTCTTTCGGCGGCCAGCATCGGAGAGTTGGTCGGTCTCTCACAATCACCCTGTTGGCGGCGTATACAACGTCTCAAGGATTCAGGCTTGATAAAAGAGCAGGGAATGGTATTTGATCGACGCAAACTGGGCTTTGATACAATGGTGTTTGCGCACGTCAAGTTGACCGCGCACGGTCGTAGCAAAGTGGCTGAATTCGGCGAAACCATCCGGCAATTTCCAGAAGTCCTTGAATGTCATCTGCTGCTCGGCCATGTAGATTTTCTGTTACGAATTGTTACACCTGACCTGGAGGCATACGAGCGGTTCTTTTTTGAGCGGCTGTCACAATTGCCGGATGTACAGGAAGTCACCTCAAGCATCGCACTCACGGAGATGAAGTGCACGACAGAACTGCCGATCTAAGGCTTATTGCTTGACAATAAGGGGCGATCAATTAAACTTGCTTGTTACCAACAAGTATGTTGATCGAATGGCTCAAGGTGTCCAAAAAACCAAGGCTTCAGCGATGCGTCACACACAGGCGGAACGAACCGCATTGGCAGAAGAGAAGATGGTCAACGCGACCATCGAATTGCTCAATACTGCCGGTGTGGCTGGAGCAACACTTATAGCTATTGGCGAGCGGGCAGGTTATAGCCGCGGACTCGCCAGTCACCATTTTGGATCCAAATCCGGCCTGTTCCGCAAAGTCCTGAAACATATCACTTCTGTCTGGACAGAGGAACTGCAACGTAACCTGGAAGGCAAGACCGGATTGGCTGCGATACTTGCTGCACTGGATGCCCACAGGGATCACATGCTCCATTTCCCTGATCACACGCGAGCCATGAATATTCTCTGGAATGGTTCAATTGATCCGGCATCCGAGTTCAAGCCAAATGTTATCGAATTCCACAGATTGCAGCGGGAAGCCACCGCCTTCCGGATTGTTGCCGGACAAGAGTCAGGGGAGATCAGGAAGGATATAGATCCTGGGAGTTTTGCTGAGCAGTTCTACGCATCTTTGATTGGGCTCAACTACCAATGGCTGGTGAATCCGGAAATTGATCTGTACGCATCTATTGGTGCACTTAAGGAAAACATTGTCGTCTTACTCAAGGCGAAATAACCTTTGAAGAAGGAAATGAAATGACTGAAGCATATATTTATGACCATGTAAGATCACCCCGTGGCCGCGGTAAACCCAATGGCTCTTTACACGCGATTACTCCGATTGAGTTAACCAGCCAGGTGTTGGTCGCACTGCGTGACAGAAGTGAGCTGGATACTTCGTTGGTTGATGACGTGATTTTGGGTTGCGTTGCACCAATAGGTGAGCAGGGTGCGGATATTGCACGGATTGCTGCACTTAATGCCGGTTACGCGGAAAGTGTGCCCGGTACACAGATCAACCGCTTTTGCGCTTCTGGACTGGAATCGGTCAATATGGCGGCTGCCCAGGTCATGTCGGGTCAATCAGACCTTGTCATAGGCGGTGGTGTTGAATCCATGTCCCGTGTACCGATGATGTCTGATGGCGGTGCCTGGGCAACGGACCCCCAGGTCGCCTATAAGACCTATTTTGTACCCCAGGGTATCAGTGCCGACCTGATAGCAACCAAGTACGGGATCTCACGTGAAGACCTGGATGCCTATTCAGCGGAAAGCCAAAAGCGAGCGGCACATTCATGGGCCCAGGGTTGGTTCAATGGTTCGATTGTGCCGATTGCAGATCATATTGGCCGGGTGGCATTGGATCATGACGAACATATGCGCCCTGATGCCACGGCCGAGAGCCTCGGCACTCTGAATCCGGCGTTTTTGATAGCGGGTGAAAAAGCTGGATTCGATGCCGTCATACTGCAGAAATACCCCGAAATCGAGTCGATCAAACATGTGCACACGGCCGGCAATTCCAGTGGTATCGTTGATGGCGCTGCCGCTGTTTTGGTTGGCCACGCCGAAGCAGGCAAACGTCTGGGTCTGAAACCACGTGCGAGGATTCGTTCCTTCGCATCCATAGGTAGCGAACCCAGCATCATGTTGACAGGACCGGTACCTGCCACTGAGAAAGTGCTTAAGCGCGCCGGTATGAATACATCGGACATCGACCTGTTTGAGTTAAATGAGGCCTTCGCCGCGGTGGTATTGCATTACATGAACCAGCTCAACATCCCGCATGACAAGATCAATGTTAATGGTGGCGCGATTGCGATGGGCCATCCGCTGGGTGCAACCGGGGCAATGATCCTCGGCACTGTACTGGATGAACTTGAACGCCGGGATCTGTCGACCGCACTCGTCACCCTGTGTATCGGTGGTGGGATGGGTACGGCAACCATCATTGAGCGGGTCTGATCAGCAGCCTGAAGTCAAACAACAGAATTTGGAAGCTAAGATATGAACAACACGATTCAATATAGCGTCGATGACGACGGAATTGCGACATTACTGCTTGATTTACCAGGTAAAAGCATGAATGTCCTTTGTGATGATATGAATTCAGATTTGTCTGAATGCATCGATAAGGTGGTGGCCGATGACAATGTTAAAGGAGCGATCATCGCGTCGGCAAAAAATACGTTTGTAGCCGGTGCCGACCTGACTGAACTGGTAAAGGCTTATGACCATGGGGTGACCGCAGCACAGGGTTATCAATGGAGTCACGAACTGACAGATGTATTTCGCAAAATGGAAACATGTGGTAAGCCATTTGCAGTGGCAATCAATGGCCTGGCACTGGGTGGTGGACTGGAGCTTTGCCTGGCCTGCCACTACCGGGTCATGTCTGATCATCCAAAGGCTGTCCTGGGATTGCCAGAAGTCAGCATCGGCCTGTTACCCGGTGCAGGTGGAACCCAGCGTCTGCCACGTCTGATTGGCACCGAAAAGGCCCTGGCGGTAATTGTGCAGGGTAAGAAACTGAAACCGCAGCAGGCGCTCGAACAGGGCTTGGTACATGAAATCGCACCAGTCGGAGAATTGCTGCAACGTGCGAAAACCTGGTTGCTCGAGTCCCCAGACCC
>CBDTVF010000080.1:0-9858 GCA_965363775.1 uncultured Gammaproteobacteria bacterium | reverse complement strand
GGCCCCAGCGTAGCGATTTACTTTGTCGATGAACATGGCATCGATACGTTTGGTCTGAATCTGCTGGCAGGTGAGAATTTCAGTGCCACAGACATCGGCTGGCGCGAGCCAAGCGATATCACCTGGCCCGAAAAAACCATTATCACCCGCGCATCGGCAGAGGCGCTGTTTCCGGATGACCCGGATGGGGCACTGGGAAAAACCATCTATACCGGTGCTGGTCAACCATTCACCATCATCGGCATCATCGAGCAAATGCAAGCGCCCTGGAATGGATGGGATGGTGTTGAGCATGTCATGTTGATCCCTTATCACACACTCTTCGGTTCCACACGCTACATCATCCGCACCGAACCTGGTATGCGTGATGAACTGATGCCCCAGGTTGAAGAACTGCTGGCCGGGTCCAACAAGGACCGTATCGTACGCTCCATGCGTACCATGGATGAAGTCCGGGAAAGAAGTTACCGTGGCGATTCTTCAATGATCAAAATCCTGACCTTTACAATCATATTGCTGATCACCATCACCTCACTGGGTATCGTCGGCCTGGCCAGTTTCAGTGTCAACCGCCGAACCAAACAGATCGGAACCCGGCGTGCATTGGGCGCCAGCAAGCTGGCCATCCTGCGTTATTTCATGACCGAGAATTTTATTATCAGCCTCGCAGGTGTCGTAATTGGAGCCGCCTTGACCGTTGGCCTGAACATCATAATGATCGAGGCATTCAGTCTGACCCGTATCACCTGGTACCTGGTGCCCGTGGCCATGCTGATGCTACTCGTGATCGGTCAAGCCGCCGTATTCGGGCCAGCCAAGAAAGCATCATCAGTACCACCAGCAGTAGCAACAAGAACCGTGTAAATCGGCACATTGTTCATGCGTGGTGTGGGGTTGCGGTATTCAGGACCAACGAAAAGAGCACCAGCGCTGGCTACCAGAAACTTGTAGGGTGGGTAACTTGTTACCCACGGGAACGGAAATTAATTTACTACGTTCAGGATTGGCGGGTTAATGACCCGATAAACGTGGGTAACAAGTTACCCACCCTACAGCCCCCTCATCCATTCCTGTCGCAATCGAACAGAACCTGGTTGATCCAGTGCCGCGTGCACGGTCTGCAGCAAACGGGGTTTATCCCTGCCCAGGGTACCCTTCAACACCAGGTAGTTGGAGGCATGATCACTGCGAAAAATAGTATTTTCGAGTTCCAGGTTATCCAAAAGCCAATACATTTCCTGGAATAACCCTGCCTGGTCCAGCGCCTCGAACTCTCCCCCGAAACCCTGCTGGTAACGCTCTACCCCGGTCGGGAAACTAACCACCAGGGTGGAGAGATACTCCGGTTGCGCCGCACTCATCAGGCGGGCGGAATTAACTGCATGCTGTTCACTATAAACCTTGCCACCCATGCCATTGAGGATCATCACGGAGCTTTTAGCACCAGCTGCCTTGATTTTCTGCAGCGCCGCCAGTGAAGTATCGAAGTTCTCACCCTTGTTGACACGTTCCAGCACCAGGTTGTCCCCGGATTCACAACCAACATAAAAAAGACTGAGTCCCATTTCATTCAGCTCGGCGAGTTCCGCGACCGTCTTGTTTTTCAGGTTCCGGGGTAGGCAATAAGACGAAACACGTTGAACCCCAGGCAGGTAACGGTTGATAGCTTCCATGATCAGTTTCAACCTCCGGAATGAAAGCGTCATGGCATCGCCATCGGCCAGGAAAATACGGCGAACCGGCTGGCCTGAGCTGGCAATGGCAGACAGTTCCTTTTCAATCTGTTCCTGCTGTTTAAAGCGGAAGCGTTTCTGCGGCTGGGTATACATTTCACAGAAAGTGCAGTTGTTCCAGCTACAGCCAATCGTGACCTGTAAAATCAGACTGTAAGCCTCGGAAGGCGGTCGAAATAAAGGCTCGATATAGGGAATTTGATTCATTCCCAGAGTATGAGGTCAAAGGGCTGGGATTTACAGTGGATGGATGAGTAATTTGTTACGCACCCTACAAGATGTGGTGTACTCCCACGGCGGAACTATTGGCAAGATTTTCGCGTCATCACCCTTCAGCGATAGTAACAGCCTGCCCCGCTTCAACACGTTCACCACCCCGCGTAATAATCCGGTCACCCTGGTCAACTTTACCAATGACCTCAACAAACACACCCAGGCCAATACCGGTCTTAACCGCAACTTTCTCCACCGTATTTTCACTATTAACCCGCATGACAAAAATATTAGAACCCCGCAATACCAACCCATCGCGTGGGATGGCAACCAGTTCGCGGGGTTCGCTGTTTGGCAATGCGACCCGTACCGGACTACCGATAATCCACGCGGGGTCGGTGGCGGCAATACGAACTTCAAACATGCGTGAACGTTCGTCACCAACAGGAATGACATAACTGACCGGACTCAACGACTCAATTTGCTGATGCTCGACAGAAACCTGCATTCCCTCGCGCAACCAACTGGCAACCGACAACGGTGCCTGTGCCCTGATTTCCCGGTGATCTGTATCGACCAACCGTGCAACCTGTGCGCCACGACTGACAAACTCACCGGTCTGCACCAGTCTTTCCACCACGATGCCAGGAAACGGGGCCAGTACTTCTGTTTGTTTGATACGTCGTTTGATCTGTGCGATTGCTACTTCCGCCCGTTTGATCTCCTGTCGGGTCATATCCAACTGTGATTGCGCCTCATCCAGTTGGGTTGCAGACGCGTTGTCGCTGGCAGCAAGTTTTTGGAATCTTTGCAGACTGCTGTCCCTGAATTTGAGCTGCGATTTCAGGCTGCCAAGCTGTGCCTCGCTATCGGCAAGATCCAGACGCAGGTCAGCTGCATCGATACTGGCGATCGCCTGACCTTTCTGGATACGTGCACCAACATCTGCTACCCATG
Source organism: uncultured Gammaproteobacteria bacterium (assembly GCA_965363775.1). Taxonomy (GTDB): domain Bacteria; phylum Pseudomonadota; class Gammaproteobacteria; order Xanthomonadales; family SZUA-36; genus SZUA-36. Next base: position 6,955 of record CBDTVF010000080.1, on the reverse strand, counting down.
TAATGCGCCCATCCGTCTCTGCAGCAATACGCGCATCGTTCTGGCTGATAACGGTTCCGGACACCCACAGGGTGGCCGAAAATGTATCACGTTGTGCGGTTTCGACAATAACCGGTGCGGCGGGGGCCTGCTGTTCTTCTTCATCGGCCCAGGACAACATGGGAATTAAACAAAGTAGAAGTGTCAGTTGTGTATAACGTTTCATTCTAGTCTCCTTGATCAGGCCACAGATTCCAATGTGGGCCCGCGCAGCGTTTCCGATGCAATAACTTCGACCTGCTTTGCCTTGCCGAGGCGCAACATACAGGGTAATAGCAATAATGTGAAAATCAGGCTAAAGGCCATGCCACCGACTATTGAGGCCGCCAGCCCGCGATAGATAACACTGCCTTCACCGGGTAACAGCAACAGCGGTAACATGCCAAAAATACTGGTCAGCGTGCTCATGAAAATAGGCCGTAAACGGATTCGTAAAGCATTCTCAACCGCTTCATGCCGGTCCATGCCCTTACGTTCCGCCTGGCGGGTTTGATCGACCAGCAAAATGGCGTTGTTGACTACAAGACCCAGCAAAATGATGAAACCGATCATGGTCAACAGATCCATGGGTTGAAAGGTAAACAGGTTGAGTGTCTGTATAGCGACCACACCGCCGACGCCGGCCAGAGGGATCGTCATCACCACGATGGCACTGTCTTTCAAAGAACGGAACAGACCGGCCATCAGCATGAACAGGATAAACAGCGCCATGATGAAATTCCGGCTCATGGTTTCAATCGCTTCACTGAGGCTGTCGGCACTGCCACCATACTGAATCGATCCATCGGCAGGCAATCCGGCGCGTAAGCCTGGTTCGACCTCGGCCTTGATCTGTGCAATGGCGGTTTCCAATGAAACATTATCCGGAGGGCTCAGGTTTACACTGACTGTGCGCCTGCCGTTGACCCTGCGAACCTGGCCGGGTCCTGTTGCCCGTTCAATCGTAACCAGTTCACTCAGCGGTACCACCTCGCCACCCGGTGTCATGATGGGTGTTGTCGCCAGTTGTTCGGGTGTTTGCCAACCCTCGGCACGCATGATGATATCCATGCGATTTTCACCGTTGAAGTATTCACCCAGCCACAGACCGTTACCCAGGGTCCGGACCAGTGATGCGACGCTGCGCCGGTCCATACCCACTTCGTTGATACGGGAGTCGTCCGGAATCACCCGTAACTCGGGCTCGGCCAGTTCAATACTGGGGAACGTCTGGACATTGGCACCCGGAAAAGCTTCTGTTAATTCTTTCTGAGCATCACCGGCGGTAGCATACAGACCGGCCTGGTCGGCGGACTGAATATGCATAGAGATATCACGGCCACCACCGAAGCCACCGAACAGGTTGCCCTGCATGGCAAAGCCACGGAAATCCGGAATATCTACCAGAACCTCATTCCTGACAATTTCCAGTAGTTCTTCCACCCGACTCTGATCCAGGGCCCGGGCACCAATGGTGCCGCCACCCGGCCAGGTCAGAATGTAATAGTTCTTCAAGGCCGGCTCTTTTACACCGTCCATATAGGGTTGAAGACGATCCACCAGTTTGCTGATGATCTCTTTTTCATTGGTTTCAATATTTGAGCCAGGCGGAAATTGCAGGAAGGCGTCAACAGCATCACGTTTGACCGGTGGCAAATAGTCCAGTTGCGGGAAAAGCAACCAGGTCACAAGCAATGGGGTCGTTACCAGGCTAACGATTAAAATCGCGCGGCGATTTCCTGTTGAACTCACTTTCATTAATGAGTGAGCTAACCGCGATGACCATCCCGGGCCATTATCCCCGCTCAATTTCTTTGGTTTCAACCAGCTGCCGGCAACGGTGGGCAGAACGGTCAAAGCTACCACCAGTGAAATCACAACAGCGATAGAAATAGTCAGGGCCAGATCCGCAAATAACTGCCCTTCAACATCCTGCAGGAATAATACCGGCAGGAAAATGGCCACGGTGGTTGCGGTTGATGCCAGCAATGCACCTTTTACCTGGCTGGTGGCCGCCAGCGCTGCGACAGAGGGAGACTCTCCGCGCTCACGTAAGCGCACGATGTTTTCCGATACGACAATTGCAGCATCCAGCACCATACCAACAGCAAATGCCAGGCCGGCCAGGGAAATAACGTTCAGACTGCGCCCGGTCAGACCCAACACGATAAAAGTGGACAACAGTGAAATCGGAATGGCGGTTGCTATCAATACGGTGGCGCGGACATCACGCAGGAACAACCACAAAACGGCCACGGCGAGCAATACACCCAATAAAAGGTTGTTGGTGACCATGCCGACAGCACGATTGATAAATACGGACGCATCAAACGATTGCTGAATATCCAGACCGGCACTTGCCAGTGGTCCTTCACGCAATTCGGCGACGGCTTCTTTAACCAGGGTTAACGTTCCAAGTACATTGGCGCCGTTGGCACGGTCTACCCTGAGACTCATTGCGGGGTTGCCGTTCTGGATCGCTATCTGGGTTTTCTTGCCACGTGCCACCTGTACATCAGCAATATCACCCAGACGAATGGGGCGACCTTCCCGCCATTCCAGGATCATATCCTTGAATTGAATCGGGTCATAGCGACCTTCAAAACGCAGCGTGTATTGGCGCCGGCCAACATCGACAAAGCCACCCGAAACATCCGTGGAGCGGCTTGTACGTGCTGCAACCGTACCCAGTTCGATACCGTATTCCGCTGCCCTGTATGGGTCGATAGTGATTTGTAATTCTTCCGCTGCGCCAGCATTGACTTCGACACCTGCCACACCATCAATGGACTCCAGCTTTGGCTTTACGGTGTCCATGACGAACTGGCCGTATTCCTCGATGGAACCTGGGGTTCCGGGCAGTAACTGTACAAAGAACCAGCTCAGGGCCTGGTTGGCACCACCACCGCCACCACCAAGGTTAACGACAGGCGGATCAGAGTCTGCTGGCATTGACGGCAGACGGTTGAGCCTGCCAATGACGTCCATCAGCGTGGCCTGCATATCCGTTCCCAACGTGAACTCCATGTTGATCCAGGCACCGCCATTGAACGCATTGGATGACATGACTTCCATGCCGGGCATGCCCTGTAACACTTCTTCCATGGGATCCAGGATCTCTGACTCAACCTCTTGCGGTGAGGCAGCACGCCAACCTGCAAAGACACTGATTTGTGGCAAATCAATATCCGGGAATAACTGCACTGGCAAACCCTTCAGGCTGAACAAACCAAACAGGGTTAATATGGCGACCGCTACCGCAACACCGGCAGGATTTTTGACTGCACGTTCAGTAATGCTCATTACCTTTCTGTCGCTCCCATACTTTCTGTCCGTTGCCTGATTGGACGCTTTATTGTTCACAATCGTTACCAATCCATTCTTATTGTTGAAGAGCTTAGAGCCTTAGAAAGTCAATTGGTTGTGACCAAAGTCATGCATTGCGGTGACCTGATTCATGCTGGCGACAGACCGAACCAACAAGGGGCAAAAGGCACATGAAAATGACAGACGCTGGAGTCGAATGATCACCTGAATCACATCGTTGTGCATTGATTCCAGGAAAGCACGCCGACAATAGTTTGTCTTTTCCGGGATTTAGTACTTGAGCAAACCCACATAGCGGTACTACACTTTCAGGATTAAAGTAGTCTGCGAGGAAAGCTATGAATATTCTCGTTGCTGTTGATCTGTCAGAAGCGAGTAACCAGGTTATCGAAGCCGCACGTGGTGTGGCGGATCTCACCGGCGCAAGCATATATGTACTTCACGTGATCGAGACCGATGCCAATACCACGGATTATGATTCTGATCCTGAAACAGCACAAACCCGTATTGCCAATGATTTCCCCCTCGAACACAAACGTGTGTCGACACTTGTGGAAAAATTGCAGGACGAAGGCCTGGATGCCACATCACGGCTGGTTTGCGGCACCGGGGTAGCCGAAACGCTGAAAGAAGCCGCGAGTCTGGAAGTGGGCTTGATTGTCCTTGGAACACATGGACACGGTGCAGTTTATGATGCACTGATCGGCAGCTACTCAGCCGGCATTATCCGCAAGTCAAAGTTGCCGACACTGGTAGTACCGGTGCGGAAAACCTGAATCACCCTTACAAACCACCAAATTGACCTATATCAGCTAGAATTTGATTAGACTTTCTTCGTTATTGCGAATGATTCTCATTTGCAATATGATGCGTTTATTGTTTTCTCACCGCACAATAAAGGCACAACACCATGAGATTCATCAACAATCCGAGAGGGGTATTAAGCGTTATCGCGTTCATACTTTTGCTGGTCAGTCCAGGCACCCATGCCCACGACAACAACGAAGAGTTACTGGGGCAACTGGAATCCCTGCAGCAGCAGATCAATGATTTAAGAAATCAACTCCAACAAAACCAAACCCAGACGGCTGAAACAGACGCCAAGGTGGAAGCGGTCGCCGAAGTCATCGAATCTGGCTCCCCGCAGGTATCCGAAGCTCGTAAAACCACCATTGGCGGGTATGGCGAACTTCACTACAACAACCTGTCTGCCAACGATCCATCCCATGATCTGGAAAGGATAGATTTTCATCGCTTTGTGCTCTTCTTCGGTCACGAATTCAATGATAAAACACGCTTTTATTCCGAATTTGAAGTAGAGCACGCACTGGTTGCTGACACCGGTGGGGATACACCCGGAGAAGTGGAAATCGAGCAGGCTTTCATTGAGTTTGATCTGAAGCAGAATCTTCACGCAAAAGCAGGTTTGTTCCTGATTCCAGTGGGTATCCTCAACGAAACGCATGAACCACCCACTTTTTATGGTGTAGAGCGCAATGATGTCGAGAACATCATCGTACCCGGCACCTGGTGGGAAGCAGGGGCCGCTGTTAATGGTCGATGGGGTTCCAGTTGGAATTGGGATCTGGCTCTGACCTCAGGCCTGCAAATGCCAACGACTGGCAGCAATGCCTTCAGGGTTCGCAGCGGTCGTCAGAAGGTTGCCAATGCAGTGGCCAGCGACGGCGCAATAACCGGCCGCCTGCGTTACCTCGGAATCCACGGTTTGCAAGCAGCTTTGACGGTCCAGTATCAATTCGACCCATCCCAGGTCGCCAATGACGGTCTGGATGACGGCACCCTGGTGGAAGCTCATGTCGATTACCAGCGTGGCGGTTTTGGTTTGCGTGCACTCTACGCCCATTGGGATTTTTCCGGCGATGCAGTAGAAGCAGCAGATGCCGACAGCCAGTCCGGTTGGTACATAGAACCAAGTTATCGTCTCAACCAAAAGGTTGGTTTTTATACCCGTTATGAAGAGGTCGACGCCGCCCGTGACCGGGATAACTTCAATCAATGGGAGCTGGGGCTGAACTGGTGGCCCAGCGAGAATGTCGTGATTAAATTTGACTATCGTGACCGCAGCCACGACCTGCTCAGCGAAAATGGCCGGGACTTTAGCGGCATAGACCTGGGCGTGGGTTACAGCTTCTAGAACAATGTCGAGAACCTGGCAAAAACTGTTCCTGCGGGCAACCATCGTCATTTCGATGCCAACCCTGGTTTATGCGGCAACGGTCTATGAAACCCGTGCAGAATTTCTCAGCCGCGCTTTCAGTGGTTCACCACCTGAGCCGAATATCGTTTGGCTCAGCGGTGAAAGAAAGTCATCTGTGCGGAATCTGTTGGGCCATGACTACGCGGCGCTGCGTCTGCGCTATTGGTGTCAGGCCGATCGTTCTGCCTGGGTACTCGACGAAGTGGGAAAAGATCTGCCCATAACTGTCGGTGTGGTGGTGGAAAAAAATTACATCAAGAGTCTGCGGGTGCTGACGTACCGGGAGAATCGTGGTGGTGAAGTCTCAACCCCATCATTTACCGATCAATTTAATGGTCTAACGTTGACCTCAGATGACGCTCTCGACCAGAGCATCGATGGAATTACAGGTGCGACACTATCAGTACGGGCTTTGAGTCGCCTGGCAACCGTGGCCCTGTATCTGCACGCCGACAGTGGTTGTAAAAATGAATCGTAAGAAACGCCATATTTCTACAATCCGCCGCCTCCACCGTAGCCTGGGTGCTGCCGCCGCAATATTCATCCTGTTGATGGTGTTAAGCGGTATGGTCATAAACCACTCAAACGGACTGGGGCTTGACCAGCGTCATGTGTCACAGCCCTTCCTTCTTGGCTGGTATGGGCTTGATGCTCCGGAACAGGTCCACAGTTTTGCCGCCAGGGACAACTGGATAAGTTTTGCCGGTTCGCAGTTATTCCTTGATGACAGCCAAATATCGTCTGTTTCAAATGGAGTAGGTGCAGTTTTTAGCAACAACATGCTGATTGCCGCCAGCAGTGACGAATTGTTGTTGCTCGACACCAGCGGCCAACTGATTGAAAGACAGCCCTGGAGCCCACCTGAAGCGGGCCCAATTGAGTCCATCGGTCTGCTCCCGGATGGCACTGTCGTGGTGAAGTCCACGGATCAGCTTTGGTTGGCTGATGCCGAATTACTGGGCTGGCAACCCGCCAAAGAAACCATTTCAAAGCCGATCTGGTCTGTCTCAGAGCCCGCTCCCCTGCCCTTGATCCAGACCATCACACAACAGTATCGCGGTGAGGGACTAAGTATTGAACGTGTACTGCTGGACTTTCACAGTGGGCATATATTTGGGCCGATTGGTGTTTTCGTCTATGACTTGCTGGCCCTGGCGGTAGGGTTTCTTTCGATTAGTGGATTGGTCTTGTGGGTCAGGGGTCGACGTAATGGTAAACGCAGCCAGGGTGTCAAGTAATTGCCATGCCGCCGCATCGGGAGTGTAATTAATCGCACAGGTTCGAAGTAACGTAGGGTGGGTAACTTGTTACCCACGGGTTATTACCCACGGGATCGAAGCCTGTCATGCTGGCAGTCAATAACAACCGGGATGATGTGTCGTGGGTAACGAG
>CBDTVF010000079.1:0-10027 GCA_965363775.1 uncultured Gammaproteobacteria bacterium | reverse complement strand
CAGAGAGGGTGGGATTCGAACCCACGGTACGGAAAACCGTACACCTGATTTCGAGTCAGGCCCGTTCGACCACTCCGGCACCTCTCCACTCGATCTAGTGAAGAATTGTACACCCGCCATTCAAAATATTGTAAGTAAAAAGTCACCGGATTAAACCTGCCCTGGTAGACAGGCGCGGTAGTTCATTAAGCGCTATAATTTCTACATCATACCCGCCTGATCGGGTTTTATTGAACACACGAAAGTCATTTAACAGGGAGTGCGAAATGAGCGACATAGGACCTGGCCCCGAAGAAGACCGGACATCTCAAGTCACCGAATCCGTGCAACCTGCTGCACCCGCGCGGGATCGTGAAACCAACCAATGGGCTATGTTTATTCACTTTTCCATCCTGGCTGGCTGGGTCGTGCCCATTGGTGGACTGATTGTCCCTATCATTCTTTGGCAGATGAAGAAGGATGAATTGCCGGGTATCGTGCCGCACGCATACGTTGTGCTTAACTGGATTGTGACTTCGCTGGTTTACGCCATGATCTGCTTTGTTCTCACATTCGTGATCATTGGTATTTTTGGCTTCATGGCCTTAGGTCTCGCAACTGTCATCTTTGCGGTCTACGGTGGAATCAAAGCCAATGAGGGAGAACTCTGGGAATACCCTGGAACGATTATTAAAATATTTAAGTAGGTATTTAATAGCCCAGACTTTCCCTGGTAAATTCACTGACCGGTGACTCATCTGCGCTGCGCAGAATTCGCTTCAGTACATGGTTCATCGTCAGCGGATCATTGTCGAAGCCACCATGGGATTCGCTGGCAGAAACCCTCGCACCGGGCACACGACCTTTCGAGTAGTGAATTTTTAATCTCGAAATGTTTCGGCGCTCTATCAACTTGCTGTAGTTCTGCATACCGAGTATTCGTGCCGGTATATCCTCTTCAAATGCTTTTGAGACCAGGTAGAGCAAGGATTTATTGTATGCCTTGGTGACTTCATCATCCTGTTCAAGATCATCGATCAGGTTGTACATGGCCATTTCCTTGATGCGAAATGACCCTGCAGGTGCTTTCAAAAATGGTTGCAGGTGACTGCTGAACAAATCGAGTGTACCGGCAGGTGCCATCAGGCTGACGGATTCAATTGATGATTGAGGCGCCAGTACAGACAGCCTTTTTAGCAGGTGTGATAACAGGATCATGCCGGTGCTGTGGCCAACAAGGTGAATCTTTTTTGCACTACCAACCTGCGTGAAGGCGTCGATAAAAGCGGCCAGTGTTTGCGAACCGGCCAGGTTTTCCTCAAATGGCAAGCCGGCACCTGACTTCATTTCGCGCCACAGGGCCCGTCCGGGTACGCGTGTGAGTTTTTCAACCAGCTTATCGAGCCAGTCTTTCATACCACCGGCACGGGCGTCTGCCTCTTTGCGCCGACCAATGATGATATCCTTCAATTCTTCGAGCAGACCGGTATCGTACATAAGGTGAAAGGGATACACCCTGTTGGCCTTCCATGTTTCCTTCATGGCCGCGATGCGCCGGGCAGATGCTTCAGGGCTATTCAGGCCACCGTGGGCATAAAAAAGAAGATGATCATATTTGCTTGAGTTGGCAACCAGATTGGCTGTCAGTTTTACGTCTTGCAGGTTGCTCCAATAGCGTCCGTTGTCGTGAAATTGCCCATCATCGAGATGTATAAAGTGCCCGGCAATTTCCGCCCGTGTAGGCTTCGGAGTCTTCTCAGCGGTGCTGGCATTGACATGACCCTTGGCGGGCAGATGCCATATCTGCGGCGTAGGCAGTCCCATACGAAATACCCAGGCATCCTGGATGTTTAGTAGCCAGTCTTCATAGGTCCAAAGGGCTGTACCGTTTTTGGCCCAGGATTTCCCCCATGAGTTCTGTATCCAGAACCCCTTATCGTTATAACCCACGATGGCAAAAGCGTGTCCACCCTTGACCGTCTTGTCATAGGTGATCAGACCGGTCCTTTTGGGAGGTGCTTCCCAGCCATCATGAACATTGGCAGAGCAAAAGATTGCCCCGACTTCGTTCAATGCTGCGTGGTAGTCGGAGATGCGCGTGCCGAGCCGGTAATATGCGCCGATGGTATTGTTACGCGCGTCTTTGGCGGCTTCAATCGAGTAACCTTCACCCGTCTTTTTCTCATAGGGGTAAAGCGACTCCTCGCACACACCCATGTTGTACCAGCCCTTGATGGCGCCACGGCAACTTGAACCTTCGTATTGCCCACCCTGCCACTCATCATAACGCTGCGCCATTTCATAGAGCATACGGGCACTGACGTTTAACCGTTTACCATTTGAAGTACGTTTGCTTTCAACGATCAACCGGTCGATTACAGCGGCGAGACCGAAGCCCGTGCATGCGCCTTCCGAACCCTGGTTACGAATCTTAAGGTTTCTGGGAACCGGCCAACTGGATTTGAGATTGATCAGCGCCGGTCTGTAACTGTAATCCCTGAAATCAGGGACATCCGTCCTGGCGGTCAGCTTGAAATCGCCAATGCTTGCTGTTTCAGTTTTAGCCATCATTTTCTCCCCATCGCTTTATGATCTATGAACGAATTATTGTTTCCAGGCTTTGATAATGGCCGCATCCCGCTCAAGGTGAAGTAGCAGTTTGTCCTGACGCGCCTGATCCTGTGATTTGAACCACTCGAGGGTGTCGTGAGCAGTGACCGCAAGGGGTCGTAATTCAAGCCCATGTGCTACAGACCGCTCATTGCTGACCCGGGCCAGTCCGCGGTAATCCGAGTTGAGCGAAATCCACAGCGGGTAACCAAATAGCTCGACACCATGTTCGGCCAGGAATGCCTCGTCAATCCAGTTGAAATTAACCGTTGAAGAGGTAACACCCCTGACCGCGTAAATGAACTCCTGCATACTCAGTTCTGAATAGCTCGGCCCTGCCCCGTTGTAGACGCCCGGCGTGTTCTGCTCAACCAGGTGCAGGCAAAATTCTGAAAGGTCACGGACATCAATATACTGAACGGGGTTCAGCGGATCACCCGGGCAGATCATCTCGCCGCCCTGGTCAATTCTTACCGGCCAATAGGTGTAGCGGTCACTCTTGTCACCGGGTCCGGCTACGATATGTGGCCGCACAATGGTTGCGGCATCACCATATCGTTCCTGGACGGCCTGCTCGCATAGTACTTTCAGTTCACCATAGTATTTCTTAACATCTTCACTTTCGGGTTCAGGTACATCCAGGAGTTTTGAATCCTCATCGATGGCTTCCTGGCTAAGGTCATAGACCGACCCGGTGGAGGTAAACAGGTAGCGACCAACATGGCCTTTGAGGAGGTCCGCCGAGTCTTTTACGAGGCGCGGGATGTAGCCGGTGTTATCAATCACCGCATCCCAGTCCCTGCCCTTCAGGGATTCCAAGTCGCCATCGCGGTCACCCTTGAGTTTTTCAATATCCGGGAATAGATGCGGGTTGGTCTTACCCCGGTTGAAAATGCTGACCTGGTGTCCGCGGTCAAGCGCGGTTTGTACCATGTGTGGTCCGAGAAAACCGGAACCACCCAGTATCAGCAAGCGCATGGGTTCTGATGAATTCTTTGCCGTTTTGACGGCTGCCGCGGCAGGGTTAAGCCCACCCAATCCCAGCGCCCCCATGGCTGCCACACCGGTTTGAATGAAATTCCTTCTTGTCGTGGACATTAGAGTCTCCCTTTTTATTGAAGCCTTACAAACATTATGGTTGTGGTTTCCAAGCGTCGCAACCGGGATATACAGCTCATCTGGACAATCTCTGCTGGAACAGCCGGCTTTACTGGAACAACCGGGCCAACTCAAGACGATTGCGTGTTCCACATTTTTTGAAAATATTGTGGTTGTGGTCTTTGACCGTGGCAACCGAGATGTACAGCTTATCTGCGATTTCCTGGTTGGTCATACCCGCCTGAATCAAACCAATAATCTCTTTTTCACGCCGGGTAATACCCAGTAATTCAAACTTATCTGACTCGGAAATCGTTTGCATCGGCTGAAACCAACGTAGCCAGATCAGTGGGAACACGTTGTAAAGAATCAGGAACCCACCATTCATCATCAACTGCACCACCCTTTGGGGGCCCGGCTGAACCCACCCCACGATCAATACCACCAGGATTACCCCCATCAAACACAGATGATAAACACCGAAGACAAGAATGGAATTGCGACGCGGTTTTTGGGGTAATTTGTAAGCCAGCCATGTCAACTGAAGTGTTGCGATCAAAGCACCGCCGATAATGATGGTTTCAAACACGATGCTTGCATATTGCTGCAGACTGCCCAGGTGTTTAAGCCAGGTCGTTATTAGTAAACCGCTGAAAACCAGAAAGATCACAGCCCCTGCCCTGGCTATAGTTACTGGTAGGTTCCTGGGTAACATGTCCGCCGGCAGGGCCTTATTCATAAGAACAAACGCATACAACCAGCCAAGCTTGAGCGCAGCCATAATGATCAACAAACCTGGCAGAACCCCTTCAAAAGATTGCAACTCGGGTATCTGAAGCGTTAATTGCAGATATCGCGCGACCAATCCGGAAAGAATCAGCAGGTTAAATAGCAGGATATTGGCCAAAAAATAGCGGAAGAAAACGGGCTGACCTTTTTGCATATGAGTTGTCGCAACAACGCTGGTAACCAGGCCGGTCGCCAACGCTACAACAAGCACCATCAGGGATAACTGTTCAGTCATGTGACCATGATATAACACAGTCGCCCACCTGCCCTACCCAACTATAGTTGGGATTGTGTTTTTCCCGTCTTTTTTCGGATTGTTAGGAAGCTTCGACAGCTTAATACTCACGGCTTATTGACCATTTGACAATATGGACAAACAAATAGCCAGGGAGTGTTTTATGAATATTTTTTCCGAACGCACATCGCGACAACAGAATCTGGTACAGATATTCGCGGCCATTGCAGCCATTCTTCCAATGGCATTGCTGACCATCTGGATGTATTTGATAAGAGACAGCGCACCAGGTCAGAGCGAGTTTTTTCTGGGCCCTCTGCTGTTCGGTGGTGGAATGATCTTCTGGATATTGTTTCTGCATATCGTGGTTTGCCGTGACAATCTGCAGTCCCTTGGATTCAGGATAGACGGATTCTGGAGAGACGCGGCCACCGGTATCGGACTGGGTGCCGGATTTCTGCTCCTGCGGTCTCTGACACAACCACTGCTGAATGGATTGTTTGCCCCCCGTCCACCCAGCCAGGAAATCCTTCAACTTATTTATGGCGTCAGTAGTAATACCTGGTTGCTGGTCTTGTGGCTTGGTCCTGTTGTATGGATTGGTATCGCGGCATTTGAGGAAATGTGGCGCTGTTTTGTATTACGCAGGTTCTGGAACGTTTCTAGCGATATTGCAGGTCAATGGCTGGTCTTGATTGGTGTTTCCGCGTTAATCGGTCTGGCACACGGCTACCAGGGGCCTGCTGCTATCATTTCGATAGGCTTTAAATCAATATTGATGGGATGGTACTTCCTGGCCACCGGCCGGATAAGGGCATTAATCATAGCCCATGCCATCTATGATTCGGTGCAAATTGTAATGGCCGTTATTACAATACGTGCAGTTTTCTAGTCGAATGTCAAAATCACATAACAAGCGACTGTGATCCCAAGGAAGTTTGGAGTAATAATTGAAGAACACGGCAAAATTATCAGCATGTAGAAATTATCGTTACGCGCTATGGCGAACCTGGGATAACTCAAAGCCTTTTGTGATGTTTGTTGGGCTTAACCCTTCTACCGCAGATGAAACGTCTGATGACCCAACTTTAACCAGATGCATTAATTTCGCAAAATCCTGGGGTTACGGTGGCGTATGCATGGCAAATTTATTTGCGTTTCGAGCCACTGAGCCTTCTGATATGAAGGCATCAGACGAACCTATTGGCACAGAAAACAACAAGTGGCTTGAAAAACTGGCAAAAGATGCAGCTCTGGTTGTTGCAGCCTGGGGCAATGATGGCTCTTATTTAGAGCGCTCCGAGCAAGTCAAAGAGTTATTGCCGAATCTCTACTGTCTTAGACTAAACAAATCAGGCGAGCCTGCGCATCCGCTGTACCAGGCAGCCAAATTAAAACCAGTACCAATGGGCATTTTAAAAGGCGCTCAAGCTAAATCTTAGCTCCTTTGTGGTGCTCCAGGATGAATGGTGCAGGACCAGCCCCCCTGCTCGAGGAGGGCTGGTCCTGTCATATCATTTAGCTTTGTGCTTCTCGCGCATCTCTTTCGCCATCATGCGGATGTCCCGGAGATCCTGCACCATCTCGTTCCATCCGTACCAGAGCGTGTAGTCCGGGTTCATGTGGAATGCACCCTGAAAAGCTCTCATGCGATGTTTCAGATGCATGGTGAAAAGACGGTTTTCAATAGGCGTTGGTGAATCATGGAATGTCAGCAAGTCGGGATATGCATAAGCATAAGTTTCCGGCTTCTCGAGTATTCCATCCTTGTACAAGGCAACGATCTCGCGGATAGCCTCCGCCATCAGGTGATCAATCTTCTCTATCAATGAGTCGCCTTTTGCCAACTCCTCATTAACCAGTGTTTCGGAGTGACACTTGCTACATGCCTTAACCATCTTGGCACGTTCAATATCGAAGGATTCAGCACTCAGACGTGCAACCTGGGCACCGGCTACAACATCAAGACGAGCCGTGGGATTGCCCTCGGGATCCAACACACCCAGCGCCATCAGGATCGTTACCCGGTCCGCCCACCATTGGTCGCTCTCACCGGGATAGCGTTCAAGCCCATTGGTACGCACGGCAAGAAAACCCCAGGCAGTACGAACTTCGTGATTGCCATCGGCCATGTGACAATCCTGGCAGGTCGGCGCCATGGCAGTCTCCGGCAAAATACCATCCCGTTTCATGCTGTGGCGAATACCATGCTTGGAAGTGGAGTACATCTCCCACTGCGGATGATCAAAACCCATATGACAGCTTGAACAGGTTTGTGGGTCACGTGCTTCCTTAACAGAGAAAGTGTGACGTGTATGACAGGAATCACATGCAGAATGGCCAAAAGTTGACCCATTGGCCTTCATTTCGGCGATCGCTTCCTCGCTCTTGATGCCGATCTTGTGACAACCGCCACAACCCTTCTGCCCGTCGATCAGTTCCATCGGTTTGAAGTGAGTGGTTGGCATGGCCTTCAGTGCCGCCCAGGCTAGAGAATGCTTACCCTTCTTGTACTCCTCGACACGCTCTTCATGACAGGTCGCACAGGTTTCCGGTGTAACGGTCAAGACTTTTTCCAGATCGGTTGCAGAAGAATGGCCATCGCCGTGACAATCTTCACAGCTGACTTCTTCAGTAAAATGACGACTGAGCTTCCAGTCGGAAACCGCACCCGGTGTGGTCTTTTCATGGCAGCTGACACAGTCCTCAGCCTGGACGCTGACGGCCAGCAGTAGTGCAATAGCAGTAGAAACAATACGATACATTAGAACGTCTCCTCAAATAGAAAATTCAACACAAACTGATCATGCTAAAGCCCCGTAGCTTAGGGTTCCTGTGGAGTGAAGTCCAAGGTTTTTTCGGACCCATAATGAAGTCATCAACTCCGTGTCAATGAAGGGCGTTAAGTGGATGATGCTGGCCAAATTCCTGTTAGTTCGTTCGAAGCTTTAATAGCAAAAGGTTTATACTGCATGCCTCCCTCATTTGTGTAACGGCCCATGTTAGAACTCTTACAAAACTCGCTACTGAATCAAGGTCTCAGTGAAGACCTGGCATTTTATTTAACACGTGCAATTGCTGTTGTGATCTTGCTGGCATTAAGCATTGCCGTAAATTTCATCGCAAAACGCTATGTTTTATCAAGCGTGGCTTATCTCATCTCAAAGACCAAGACCAGATGGGATGACGCCTTGCTTCATCAGCGGGCCCTGGTCCATCTTACCCACCTGGCCCCGGCACTGGTTATATATGTGCTTACCCCGATGGCGCTCGACGGTATGCCGACAACCATCACACTCATAAGACACGTCACTCAAATTTGCATAGTCATCATATTGGTACTGACACTCGATTCTGTGCTCAACGCGATTGAAGAAATTTATCAGGGCTTCAGGGCGGCTAAAGAAAGGCCTATCAAGGGATTTATCCAGGTATCAAAGATTGTTCTGTATTTTTTGGCAGCCATACTTGTTGTCTCCATTCTTCTGAGCAAATCACCTATGTATCTGCTCAGTGGAATCGGCGCTCTCACTGCCGTGATGATGCTGGTTTTCAGGGATGCAATCCTTGGTTTTGTAGCGGGCATTCAACTCGCCGCAAATAAGATGGTATCGCAAGGTGACTGGATTGAAATGCCCAACTATGGCGCGGATGGTGATGTGCTGGAGGTAGCCCTGACCACGGTGAAAGTACAGAACTGGGACAAAACGATCACTACCATTCCCACTTATGCATTGATCTCTGAGTCATTCAAAAACTGGCGAGGCATGCAGGATTCCGGTGGCCGACGCATCAAACGTTCAGTGAACATCGATATGAGCAGCATCCGGTTTTGCACTGAAGAAATGCTTGAACGTTATGAGAAAATTCAGTACATCTCCGAGTACATCGAAACCACGAAGAGTGAACTGGAACAATTCAATAAATCGACAAAAGTCGATAATGCCAGCCTCGCCAATGGCAGACGTATGACCAACATCGGGACCTTTCGGGCCTATGTTAATGCCTATCTGAAAGGCCTGCCTGTGATCAACCAGGATATGACTTTTCTGATTCGCCAGTTGCAACCAACAGAAAACGGCTTACCGATAGAGATTTATGTTTTCAGCAAGGATAAAGTCTGGGCAAACTATGAAGCCATCCAGGCAGATATTTTTGACCACATCCTCGCGGTTTTGCCTGAGTTTGATCTTCGTGTCTATCAAAACCCGACGGGTAACGACCTGCGTAATCTGAACATGAGTAGCAAACCGGCTGGAATGACAGACGGTCCAATCTAATTGTAGAAACACCAGGGACTTAAATATGAGCACACACGAAAAAATGGATTATGTTGAATTTCCTTCGAAGGACATCGAGAAATCCAAGTCATTTTTTTCCTCGGTTTTTAATTGGCAGTTCAAGGATTATGGCCCCGATTATATTTCCTTCGGTGATGAAGGACTCAGTGGCGGGTTTTATAAATCTGACAATGCATCATCTACCTCTAGCGGAAGCGCACTGATTGTTTTTTACAGTGAGGACTTGCTGCAAACACAGAATAAAATAACAGAGGCAGGCGGAACGATAGTCAAACCCATATTCTCATTCCCAGGGGGATCCAGGTTTCATTTTGTCGACCCCAATGGTAATGAATATGCGGTCTGGTCAGAGATGTAAAATTCACCTTGGTTCCCATTGTGTCCCGATCATCGCTTTTAAGATCACAAACTTCTTATTTGACGTCACCACATCCACCGAGCTGAACCAACGTTTGAGCTTGCGGTGATAATCCAGATGACGGTTGCCCACCACCCACAGTTCACCGCCATCACGTAGGACACGCGCAGACTGTCTGAACATCGACAGCGCCACCGTGTCCCCTATCGCATGGGACTGGTGAAATGGTGGATTGCACAGAATCAGGTCAGCGGCATTTTTGTCGAATTCAGCAAGCCCATCGCCGAGATGAAAGTCGGCACGTTGCAAGTTGGGATCAAGTTGCTTGAAATTTACTCGCGCGGATGCAATCGCCATATAAGACTCATCGACAAAACTTATCCCGGCTTCAGGGTTCTGCTGCGCGGCCATCAGGCCGAGCAAGCCATTGCCACAACCAAGGTCTATGATATCCAGTGGTCCTTCAGTGCGGGGAAGATTCTGCAAAAGAAAACGTGTACCGATATCCAGACGCTGGCGTGAAAACACGTTGGATTGATTGATGATTTCAAAAGTTGTGCCTTCAAGAGTCCAACACCTGGGATAAGGATTTTCGGTTAAAGGTAGTTGAAGGTCCACGCTCACCTCAATCAGGCGCGCTTTTTTCTGCGCCCGGCT
>CBDTVF010000078.1:0-10066 GCA_965363775.1 uncultured Gammaproteobacteria bacterium | reverse complement strand
CACGCTGGAAAGCCGCTGATGCCGGCCTTGAGCTTGCGGGTGCTGCGATGGCATCCGATGCCTTCTTCCCGTTCAGAGATGGCATTGATACCGCAGCTGAGGCCGGTATCAAGGCCGTCATCCAACCCGGTGGCTCGATGCGTGATGATGAGGTTATTGCAGCGGCCAACGAGTTCGGCCTGGCAATGGTATTTACGGGCGTGCGTCATTTCCGCCATTGATGCGGTTGGTGATCATTCAAAATCGCCACGCATGGATTTGTATATGGCGCACGATTTAAACACTAATGCCGTTGCGTGCATAAATGTTACGCACGGTTAATATCAATAATTCGTGCCGATATCGTAGGGTGGGTAACTTGTTACCCACGTTTACAATTAATAATTCGTGCTTAACATTTGCGCACCGTACGACGCTCTTCCGTTACAATATTCTCACAGAATCAATGTTTCGTGCGTAACAAGTTACGCACCCTACAAAAACCTGAGTGGAAATAATCCCGGATGAAAGTACTTATCGTTGGAAGTGGTGGTCGTGAACATGCTCTGGCTTGGCGTGTCGCACAGTCCGACCAAGTAGAGACTGTTTATGTTGCGCCTGGAAATGCCGGTACCATTTTTGAGAATAAAGTGGAGAACGTGACAGTGGGCAGTGACGATATTGATACGTTGCTCAAATTCGCCACAGACAATCAGATTGGTTTAACCATCGTCGGCCCCGAAGCACCATTGGTAGCAGGAATCGTTGATCAATTCACACAAGCTGGCCTGCCCTGCTTTGGTCCTTCAGCGGCTGCAGCCCAACTGGAAGGTTCAAAGGCATTTGCTAAAGATTTCATGGCCCGGCATAACATCCCCACCGCAGCCTATGGCAACTTCACTGATATTGACGAGGCTATCGCTTTTATCCACGATCATGGCGTACCGATCGTGGTCAAGGCCGACGGCCTGGCAGCGGGCAAGGGCGTGATTATTGCTCAAACAATTGATGAAGCAGAATCAGCTGTAAAAGACATGCTGGCGGGCAATGCTTTTGGTGAAGCCGGCCACCGCGTGGTCGTCGAGGAGTTTCTCAGTGGCGAGGAGGCCAGTTTCATCGTCATGGCCGATGGCAAACACATTCTTCCGCTGGCCACGAGCCAGGATCACAAGGCCCGGGATGAGGGTGACCTGGGTCCGAATACCGGTGGTATGGGAGCATATTCACCGGCACCCGTCATCAATGCCGAGTTGCATGACAGAGCCATGAGACAGGTCATCGAACCGACCGTACGAGGCATGGCTGAGCAGGGCATGCCGTTTACCGGTTTTTTGTATGCCGGACTGATGATTTCACCTGATGGTGAAATCAAGGTTCTCGAATTCAATGTACGGTTTGGAGATCCGGAAACCCAACCCATACTGATGCGCCTGCAATCCGACCTGTCAGAGCTTTGCCTGGCAGCAGTTAACGGGAAACTGGACCAGGTCGATGCCATATGGGATCCGAGACCGGCGTTGGCCGTTGTGATGGCAGCAGGTGGTTACCCCGGTAGCTACACAAAGGATCATGCTATTACCGGATTGAATGCTGCGAACCAGGACCTCACGCGTGTCTTTCACGCGGGAACCAAACTGCTTGATGACGAGGTAGTCAGCTCAGGTGGAAGAGTTCTATGTGTTTGCTCAGTGGCTGACAGCGTCGTTGATGCAGCAAAGGCAGCCTACGCTGGTTGCGACAAAATCCACTGGAAGGGCGCCTTTTCCCGACCGGATATCGGTTATCGCGCGATCGCCAGGGAACATGGTACTTCTTAAAAATGGATGTATCCCACCTGCTTGATGAACTGAATGAAGAACAGCGCAAGGCGGTCACTTCTCAATCACAACACACCCTGGTGCTCGCCGGGGCCGGTAGTGGCAAGACCCGTGTCCTGATCCATCGCCTGGCCTGGCTGATCCAGGTTGAGCATATCTCGCCACTTAGCATTATGGCGGTGACTTTTACCAATAAAGCTGCCGGTGAAATGCGTGAGCGCGCACAGAATTTGTTACAGGTATCCGCGCGCTCAATGTGGATTGGTACTTTTCACGGTATTGCCCACCGCTTGTTGCGTATGCACTGGCAGGAAGCCGGATTGCAGGAGAATTTCCAGATTCTCGACTCCGATGACCAGTACCGTGTGCTGAGACGCCTGATCAAGGAAGAGGGCCTGGATGATGCCCAGTGGCCTGCAAGACAGGCTCAGTGGTACATCAATGCGCGTAAGGATGAAGGCCAGCGACCAGACGCCATTGAACACATGGGTAATCCGATAACGACCCAATGGGTGCGAATCTACGAGCTTTACCAGGCTTATTGTGAGCGTGCCGGACTGGTGGATTTTGCCGATCTTCTGCTGTACGCACACGAGCTCTGGCTGAACAACCCAACACTGCTGGAGCACTACCGCAATCGCCTGAGTCATCTGCTGGTAGACGAATTTCAGGACACCAACTCCATTCAGTATGCCTGGATACGCATGCTGGCCGGCGCTAGTGGCAGCGTCATGGTGGTGGGTGACGATGACCAGTCCATCTATGGCTGGCGCGGGGCACAGGTTGAAAATGTGCAACATTTCGGCCGTGACTATGCACCGGTACAGACCATTAAGCTGGAACAGAATTATCGTTCTACCGGTAATATCCTGGAAGCTGCAAATGCCTTGATCGCCCACAACGAAGAACGCCTGGGCAAGAAACTCTGGACCGCCGGCGATGAGGGGGCCCCGATAACGCTTTACTCCGCCTTTAATGAGCAGGATGAAGCTCGCTTTGTTGTACAACAGGTAGAACAGTGGTTGGCCAAGGGCAGGCGTGCAGATGAAGCTGCCATTGTCTACCGCACCACTGCCCAGTCGAGACTGTTCGAAGAATACCTGCTCAAGGCATCCATTGCTTATCGTGTTTATGGTGGACTGCGCTTTTTTGAACGGGCTGAAATCAAGGATGCCTTGGCCTATCTGCGTCTGATTCAGAACCCGAATGATGACGCCGCCATGGAACGTGTCATCAATACACCCACCCGTGGTATCGGTCAGAAAACACTCTCCACATTGCGTTTGCAGGCACGTGAAAGCAGCTTGCCGTTGTGGCAGGCGGCACAGGAGTGTATCCGCCAGAACCAGTTGCCTGCCAGGGCGCTGGCGGCGGTAAACAACTTCATGCAACTCATATCCGCCATGCGTGAGCGCGTGGAAAACTGGACATTGGGTAACCAGATGCAAGCTGTGATTGAAGACAGCCAACTGGTTAGTCATTATGAAAAAGAACCACGGGACAAGATGGAATCCCGGGTCGAAAACCTGCGCGAGTTGGTCAATGCGACCGAGGCTTTCATATTACCCGCAGAAGATGAAGAGGCAGGTATGACCGACCTGCAGTCATTCCTCAGCCATGCGGCACTTGAGGCTGGCGAAACACAGGGTGAAGCCTGGGATGATTGCGTACAGTTGATGACCATGCATTCGGCCAAAGGTCTCGAGTTTCCAATGGTGTTTATCGTGGGTATGGAAGACGGCCTGTTCCCACATCAGCGCAGTGTCACCGAGGCGGGTGGACGACTCGAAGAAGAACGCCGGCTTTGCTACGTGGGTATCACCAGGGCACAGGAACATCTCTGCCTCAGTTATGCCGAGGTCAGACGTATGTATGGTTCGGAAAATCATTGCCGGCCATCACGTTTCCTGGATGAAATACCATCAGGATTGATACAGGAGATACGGCCAAGGATGCAAGTTCAACGGCCATGGGCCAGCCCAAAAGCACCGGAATACCGGTCGTCCAGTTCAAATATCAAGCAGGACTGGCCGTTCCAATTGGGTGCGTCGGTTAACCACAAAAAATTTGGCAGCGGCACAGTCATCAGTTTTGAAGGTTCCGGCGAGCATGCCCGCGTACAGGTCAATTTCAATCGCGTGGGAGCCAAGTGGCTGGTGTTGGCCTATGCAAACCTGGAAACATGAAGGCTGCTCCTGTCAATATCCGTCTCGCCTGGGGCACCATGGAAGGTCTGCACTGGTCGAGGCCCGGTAAACCAAAACTGCTATGTCTGCATGGTTGGCTGGACAATGCCGCATCCTTTGTACCCCTGTCGCCCTTCTTAAAGGATTTTGACCTGCTGGCAGTGGATTTTGCAGGACATGGATTCTCATCACACAGACCGGAAACCTCCCAATACTATTTTCCCGACAACCTTTTTGACGTGGACGCGGCACTGGATGTTTTGGGTTGGGACAAATGTCACATCATCGGCCACTCAATGGGTGGTGGTGTCGCAAGTTGCTTTGCCGCGGCCCTGCCCGAACGGGTAAACCGGTTGGTGTTGCTGGATGCGGTGGGCGTAATGACGCTGCCAACCGATCAGGCAGCACGACAATTGCGTCTGTCCATGATGTCGGTACGTAAAAGCCGAAGCTTCCTCAGACCCTACGAATCAGTTGAAGAGGCCATAGGTGCGCGGCAAAAAAACTCGCCTCTATCCGATGAGACTGCCCGTCTGCTTTGTGAGCGTTCGCTGGAACATACCGGTGACTATTACCAATGGCGTACCGACCCACGCCTGAATTGGCGTTCACCGCAGTTGCTGAACGAAGCGCAGGCATTGAATCTGCTGGCCGCCATTCGCTCACCCACACTGGTCATGACTTCGCCTGTAGTTTTAAAATACTTAGACGAAGACATGCTGCAGAAGCGGCTTTCAACCATCGGCAACTGCACGCATATGACCAATGATGGTCATCACCATTTTCACATGGAACAGGCCGGGCAGGTTGGTGCCTGCATCACCGAATTTCTGCTGCGTTAGCGCTTCTCGATATAGAACCACTATGTCTTCGAAGTGCTGCCTTGCAGCTAACAGCTTGTGAGCTTGCTGATCCGACGTTTTAGGGTTTACACTGCACTAGTCATGACAACAGCTAACACGCAAATCCCAAACCGTGAACGATTGATTTTCGCACTGGATGTACCCGACATCGAAAAGGCGCAGGCCCTTATTTCCGGGCTCGGGGATTCGGTAGAATTTTATAAGCTGGGTCTGGAGGTTTTTTTATCCGGACATTATTTCGAGCTGATGGCAGAGCTTAAAGGCAAGGGCAAAAAGGTCTTTGCCGATCTGAAACTATTTGATATTCCAGCGACCGTGGCCGCTGCCGTCAGGCAACTTGCCCGGCATGAAGTCGATTTTTGTACGGTTCATGGGAACGACAGCATGCTCAAGGCAGCAGCAGACGCCAAGGGCAACATGCAAATACTGGCAGTGACCGCCCTGACCAGCCTGGACCAGGGCGACCTGGACGACCTGGGATTCAAATGTGATGCAGCGACACTGGTTCTATCACGCGCGCGCCGGGCACTGGCACTTGGATGTGATGGCGTGGTTTCATCCGGCATGGAGGTCGGTGCTCTGCGTGAACATGCGCACCCCCGTCTGATTACAGTCTGCCCCGGTATCCGGCCAATACACAACGATGACGACCAGCAACGGGTCATGACACCGTTTCAGGCCATCCGGGATGGAGCGGACTACCTGGTAGTTGGCAGACCCATTCGAGCCGCGAGCGACCCGGCAAGCGCCGCTGAGGCCATTCAGGAAGACATCGCCCGCGCCCTCGCAAGTAACTGAGACTTAACAAAAACTTTACTTTTAGGCCAGTTAGTCGTAAAAAGGGTTCCGACTTTTTTACTGTGGGTATTGACTTTAGTTAATGTTTCACATTACGATACGGCTGTAACTAACTAATAGAAGAATAATTTCTTACAAATACAGCTTCACCGATCCTCTCCGGCTCTGCCGGATTTTCCGGGCAGGCCTCATGCCTCGCCCGGATTTTTTATGCGCGCTCACAAAACCAAGCTAGAATAGGAACATCACACAACAAATACGGACTGATGGGTAAACAAGAAAAACCAATTGCATTGCTCGCGAAACTGAAATTACGCTGGTATTTGATCCTGCGGGATATCCTGGGTTTATGGGTCAAGCCCAAGGTACAGGCCGATGCCGATGGAAATATTGGTTCGACCAGTGACCAGGCGGTCTGTTATGTCATGGATTCATATGCATTGTCATCTGTATTGATCCTGGACAAGTGCTGCGAAAAAAATAATCTGAGCCGCCCATTATTGTCAGTACCCGGTATTCCGGAAAGTTCTTGCCGTTCCTATGCCGTACTAAAACGACTTAAAGGCCTCTTTTTCCGTCGCCCGGTTACACGTTCCCATTCCGAGATGTTGGAACTCATGGTCGAAAAAAGCTGGGAGAATCCCGAGCTGGATATAATGCTGGTTCCCATCACCGTGCTGGTGGGACAAAGACCAAGCAAGGAAAGTGGTCTCACACGCAGCATTTTTGCGGAGAACTGGGAAATCGGTGGAAGGTTTCGCCGTTTGTTCAGCACACTGGTTAATGGCCGCAGGACCTTTTTGCAGTTTAGCCGCCCTATTTCCCTAAGAGACCTTGCTGCCGAGGGTCTTGACTCGTCGTTGGCTTTAAGAAAAGTCTCACGCATACTCCGGGTGCACTTCAAACGCGTACGGACTGCTGCCATCGGACCGGATCTCTCTCACCGCCGCACAATGGTCGACCGGGTCGTCAACTCACCCACCGTTCGTGCGGCCATCGATGACAAGGCACGCCGTTCCGGTATTCCCGTCGAGAAGACCCGTCGCCAGGCCGTAAAGTACACGCGGGAAATTGCCGCCAATTATTCCTATTCAGCGATCGTGATCGCCGAAATCCTGGTTTCCTGGCTTTGGAACCGCATTTACAACGGCATCAAGGTTAATAATTTTGAGGGTCTTCAGCACAATGCGCTAGGTCACGAGGTGATTTATGTGCCTTGTCACCGTAGCCACCTTGACTATGTGCTGGTTTCGTACCTGGTGCACGAACATGGCTTCATTCCGCCGCACATCGCTGCAGGCATCAACCTTAACTTACCCGTTGTCGGTTCGCTGGCGCGACGCTGTGGTGCGTTTTTTCTTCGCAGGAGCTTTCGTTCGCACAAGCTATACGCTGCCGTGTTTTATGAATACCTCAGCATGATTCAAACCCAGGGTGTCGCTCTTGAGTACTTTATTGAAGGTACCAGGAGCCGTACCGGGCGTATGCTGCCACCCAAAGGCGGGATGCTGGCCATGACAGTCAGGAGTTACCTGAACGCCCCGGTATTGCCGATCATGTTTCAACCGGTCTACATCGGCTACGAACGACTGGTGGAAGGTGACAGTTATACAACGGAACTCAAGGGAAAGGCCAAGCGGTCAGAGAAACTCACTGACCTGGGAAAGATTTTCGGGATAGCGAGGCACAACTATGGCAAAGCACATGTCAGTCTTTGTGAGCCCATTTTCCTGGATGATCTGCTTAAAGAACAAGACCCGGAATGGCAGGAAACGCTGCGCAAGGAAGCCCAGCGACCCGCATGGCTGAGCACGTTAATTGAAGATCTTGGTCAAAATATCATGACCAATATCAACGCCAGTGCGGATGTCAACCCGGTCAATTTGCTGGCACTCGTGATGCTGGGCACACCCAGGCATGCAATGGGTGAGAAACAACTGGCCCGACAGATTGAGCTGTGCCAGAACCTGTTAAGACAAAAACCCACACCTGAACGCGTAACCATGACAAGCAAAGGCGCACAGGAGGTCATCGAGTACGGGTTTGAAATGAATATCCTGCAACGTCAGGAACACTCGCTGGGTGACATTATCTCCATCAAGCCTGAGCTTGCCGTTGGACTGACTTTCTTCCGCAACAATATCGCCCACCTGATGGTATTGCCTTCATTGGTTGCCTGTTGCTTCCTGGAACACCGTAAGTTTCTTATCAGCCATCTTCACAAATTTGCAATTATTACCCAACCCTTCCTGCAGGCAGAGCTGTTCATACCCTGGGGCCAACGCCAGATAGCCAGGGCGCTGGATGATTCCATCGAACAACTGGTCCAACACGGATTGTTAATCCGGAATGAAGACGGGGAAACACTATCACGTGCAAATAATAACCCCGAAGCGGTCATGCAACTCAATGTCCTTGCCCACAGCCTTCTACAGACCCTGCATCGTTATCTGATTACCATTTCAGTATTGGTAAGGAATGGCTCAGGTGTTTTAAGCAGGGCAGAACTCGAGAGATTGTGTATAGACACGGCACAGCGCATATCGATGTTGCATGAATTTAATGCACCGGAGTTCTACGATAAGGCACTGTTCAGGGGATTCATTGCCCAGTTACGAAAAAATGGCTACCTGTCAACCAACCAGGAAGAAAAGCTGGTGATTGACCAGCGGTTGAAGCAAATTTCCAAGGATGCACAATTTATTCTTGGGGAAGCCATACGGCTTGAAATAGACCGCCAGACGCCAATCGCGGAAGCGGAAGACCAGCAGGTTGCCGGTTAGCTGGTTGCGTTTACTGTACAAGTGTCATGTCAAGCGTCCAGATCTGGAATCAACCTGGATTCCAGTTTCGCAATCCAGTCTTTCAGCTTTAGTTTCCGTTTTTTCAAACGCCGCAGACGCAACTGATCCTGCCATGGGTCCATGATCATGCGCTCAATTGCCATGTCGAGGTCACGATGCTCTTCTCGCAGTTCGCGCAATAGCTTGTTTATCTCTGAGGTATCGTCTGATTTCATGAAACCCTGATCTGATGTAGATTCCTGTATTTAACTATAACATTTAGTCTACTGCATGGTAATTACTGGTGCTTTCAGAGGCCACCCTGGATTGCAATGCACTACACTAGTGTGGTGTAACGTATAAATGACACCACTTACAGGAAAATTGACCCATGGATCGAAGAAAATTTGTGGCTGCCACAGGTCTGGCCGGTGCAGCCGGTCTGTTAAGCGCCTGCGGAAACAAGGCCGGTCCACAGGCCAACTGTGAGGGACAATCCACTAATGAGACTTTCGAGTGGAAAATGGTCACATCATGGCCTCGCGATTTTCCCGGGTTGGGTATTGGCGCCAACCGTTTAGCCGAATCCATTGACGCACTCAGCAACGGTCGCCTGAAGATCAAAGTGTATGGAGGCAATGAACTGGTACCACCTTTCGAGGTGTTTGATGCTGTCCAGCAACGCACCGCAGAAATGGGCCACAGCGCCGCCTACTACTGGAAAGGTAAAGCACCAGCAGCACAGTTTTTCGCAGGTTTGCCTTTTGGCATGACTTCACAGGAATTGCATGGTTGGATCTATTTTGGAGGAGGTCTTGAGTTATGGCAGGAGGTCTATGCGCCCCATGGCATCGTACCCTTCCTGGCCGGCAGTACGGGCCCCCAGATGGGTGGCTGGTTTAACCGCGAGGTCAATAGTATTGCTGACCTGCAGGGTCTCAAAATGCGTATTCCCGGCCTGGGGGGTGAAATCCTCAAACGGGCGGGCGGAACACCGACCATCATCCCCGGTGCCGAACTTTTCACCGCCCTGCAAATGGGCACCATTGACGCGACAGAGTGGGTGGGGCCCTACAACGATCTCGCCCTTGGTCTGTTTCGTGCTGCTGAGTATTACTATTATCCAGGTTGGCACGAGCCCGGAGCCGGCCTGGAATGTATGATCAATCAGGATGCCTGGAACTCACTACCCGCAGACTTGCAGGCCATTGTCAAAGTCGCCTGCCAGGCCGCTGTCATGGACATGTTGTCAGACTTCACCTACAACAATGGTGTAGCCCTGAAGAAACTGCTTGAAGAACACAATGTCGAACTGCGCCGCTTTCCGAAGGATGTGCTCGACCATCTTGGTGGCATCAGCGATGAACTAATGCGTGAACTGGCAGCAGAGGATGAACTGATGGGCCGCATATACGCTTCGTTCCAGGCCTACGCCGTTATCGTCAAGCCCTGGACAGCAATATCCGATCACGCGCTTTTAAACCTGCGACCAGACTGAACCGGATCGTTGTTTGATTAACTAATTGTAAATTAAGCGATGTGCGCGGTGCGTCCACATCGCTGTGAGTTGGCACATTGTTTGGCAGGTGGTGTGGGGTATCACTCTACGGGACCGTAATTTGTCGGGAACAAATTACCGA
>CBDTVF010000077.1:0-10083 GCA_965363775.1 uncultured Gammaproteobacteria bacterium | reverse complement strand
TATAGTCGGTGCCAAGCGCACTCCCATCGGCTCTTTTCAAGGTCAATTTTCCACCGTCCCCTCTGATGAACTCGGTGCAGCGGCCATACGTGGCGCGCTCGAGCAGGCCGGTGTCGCACCTGATGCCGTAGATGACGTTCTGATGGGCTGTGTATTGCCGGCAGGCGTTGGCCAGGCACCCGCCCGCCTCGCTGCGCGCAAAGCGGGTATCCCGACCTCTGCAGGTGCAGTCACCATTAACAAGGCCTGTGGTTCTGCCATGAAGACCATACAGATTGGTCACGACCAGATCCTTGCAGGCTCCTCAGAGATTGTCGTTGCCGGTGGCATGGAAAACATGACACTTGCACCTTACCTGCTACCGAAGGCCCGCAGCGGTTACCGCATGGGTCATGGCCAGGTCCTTGATCATATGTTTTACGATGGTCTGCAGAATCCCGATGATAATTTGATGATGGGGGTTTTCGGCGAGCGTTGTGCAGAAAAGTATGATTTCACCCGTGAGCAACAGGATGCATTTTCAATCGCCTCCATAGAGCGCGCGCTGAAAGCCATGGAAGGTGAGTTTGAAGATGAAATCACGCCTGTTACGGTCAAATCCCGTCGTGGCGAAAGCATCATCAGCGAGGATCAGGAACCACCGTCGTGCGACCTGGCGAGAATACCGACATTACGGGCAGCGTTCAAAAAGGACGGCACGGTAACCGCTGCATCGTCCTCAAAGATATCTGACGGTGGCGCCGCAACCGTGTTGATGTCGGCACAAAAAGCCGCTGATATGGGTCTTACGCCATTGGCCACCATCGCTGCTCACTCGACCTTCTCACAAGATCCGGAATGGTTTACCACGGCACCCATCGGCGCTATCAAGCTGGTTTTGGAGAAAGCCGGTTGGAGCATTGACGAGGTGGACCTGTTTGAAGTCAACGAGGCGTTTGCGACCGTCACTATGGCCGCCATGCATGAATTAAACATTGACCATGACAAAATGAATGTCAATGGTGGTGCCTGTGCTCTGGGCCATCCCATCGGTGCATCCGGTGCCCGCGTAGTTGTGACCCTGATCAATGCAATGCAGCACCGCGGTCTGAAAAAAGGCATCGCTGCTTTATGTATCGGTGGTGGTGAAGCAACTGCTCTAGCTATCGAATTGCCGTAATGGCAATCATAAAATCGCAGGTAGACCCCAACAGCAAGGAATTTGCTGCCAATGATGTCCATATGCGCGAATTGGTTGCCGATCTGCAACATCACCTGGATCAGGTTGAAAAGGGGGGTGGAGAAAAGGCCTGTGAAAAGCACACAAAGCGCGGCAAGATGTTGCCGCGCGAGCGTGTCAACAATCTGATTGATCCTGGAACCCCGTTTTTGGAGCTCTCACCCATGGCGGCCCATGGTATGTATGACAGCAAAGCACCTTCAGCCGGTATTATTACCGGTGTTGGGCGTGTCAGTGGTCAGGAAGTGGTCATCATAGCCAACGATGCGACCGTCAAGGGCGGCAGCTATTTGCCGGTAACGGTCAAGAAACATCTGCGTGCGCAGGAAATTGCGCTGGAAAACAACCTGCCCTGTATTTACCTGGTCGATTCGGGGGGAGCATTTCTGCCTTTGCAGGATGAGATCTTCCCCGACCGTGAACATTTTGGCCGGATCTTCTATAACCAAGCCCACCTGTCGGCCGCCAACATCCCGCAAATAGCCGTTGTCATGGGTTCCTGCACCGCAGGTGGCGCGTATGTTCCCGCCATGAGCGACGAGTCCATTATTGTCAAAAACCAGGGGACGATCTTCCTGGGTGGTCCACCTTTGGTGAAAGCCGCCACGGGTGAAATTGTCGATGCGGAGTCATTGGGTGGTGCCGAAGTGCATTGCTCCAAATCAGGCGTTACCGATCATTTTGCCCTGGATGATACCCATGCACTGCAACTGGCGCGTGAGACCGTTGCCTACCTGAATCGCACAAAACACAATCCGCTGGAGATGGCCGAATCGGTCAGCCCGGCTTATCCGGTCGAAGAAATCTACGGTATTGTTTCACGCGATACCCGCTATCCATACAAGGTTCGTGAGATCATTGCGCGCCTCGTTGACGGAAGTGAATTTCATGAATTCAAAGCCCGCTATGGCAAGACCCTGGTGTGTGGTTTTGCCCGTCTGCATGGCTACCCGGTCGGCGTTGTTGCCAACAACGGTATCCTGTTTTCAGACAGTGCTTTGAAAGGAACACACTTCATACAAATTTGCAATAAACGTAATATACCATTGATATTCCTACAAAATGTATCTGGTTTCATGGTTGGAAAGGTGTCCGAAAATTCCGGAATTGCAAAGGATGGCGCCAAAATGGTTACGGCCGTTGCGACCTCCCATGTACCTAAGTTCACCGTCATCATCGGTGGCTCTTTTGGCGCGGGTAACTATGCCATGTGTGGGCGCGCCTACCAGCCAAGAATGATCTGGATGTGGCCGAATGCAAGGATTTCCGTCATGGGTGGTGAACAGGCTTCATCGGTACTGGCCACCATCCGCAGAGACGCCATCGAAGCCTCTGGCAACAAATGGTCATTTGAAGATGAAGAGGCTTTCAAGCAACCGATTCGCGACAGCTACGAAAAGGAAGGTCACCCCTATCACGCCACCGCACGTTTATGGGATGACGGTATCATCGACCCCATTGATACCCGGCACGTGCTGGGACTTGCACTATCGGCGGCTATGAATGCACCGATCAAACACGGCAGGCATGGCATATTCAGAATGTAAGGCCGGGTCATACGAGCAATACGTTTATGCACACCCTAAAAAGCAGCACCGATAAGCGCGGCGTACTGACGCTGAATATGCACCGTCCGGAAGTGCATAATGCATTTGATATCAATATGATCGTCGATTTAACTGAGAAATTACTTGAAGCAGGTCACGATGATTCAGTCAGAATAGTTGTTATCACCGGTTCAGGTACCTGTTTTTCTGCAGGGGCCGATTTGAACTGGATGCGCAGCCTGGTGGATGCCAGCCTGGAAGACAATGAGTCTGACGCATTGCTGCTTGCAAAACTCATGCGCAGCCTGAATTACCTGTCAAAGCCAAGCATTGCCAGGATCAATGGCGCAGCCTTTGGTGGTGGTCTTGGCTTAATCACAGCCTGTGATATCACCATTGCTGTCGATAAAGCACGTTTCGGCCTGACCGAAGCCCGCCTGGGTCTCGCACCTGCTGTTATTTCGCCTTATGTCATACGTTGTATTGGCGAAGCTAACGCACGGCGTTATTTTCTCAGTGGTGAACGATTCGGTGCTCAGAAAGCCCTGGATATTGGCCTGATTCAACAACTCGTACCCGCAGACCAACTGGATGAAACCGTTGAGCACATCATCAAGGAGCTTTTAAAAAGCGGGCCAATGGCGGTTGCAGAGTGCAAAGAACTGGCATTTGAAATCGCCGGTCATAGCGCGAAATCGCAACAGATCATTGATAAATACACTGCCAAGCTGATTGCCAGACTACGTGTCTCCCGTGAGGGACAGGAAGGCCTGGCCGCTTTCCTCGAAAAACGCAAACCTGATTGGACCAAAACACATGAATGATTTTGTGACAATCGTAGAGGTGGGTCCGCGTGATGGTTTGCAGAACGAAAAAAAGACTCTGCCTTCGGCGACAAGAATAGAATTGATTGAGCGACTCACTCAATGCGGCGCACCCGTCATTGAGGCAGGCAGTTTCGTCAGCCCGAAGTGGGTACCGCAAATGGCAGATACAGAGTTGGTCATCGCTGGTTTGAACCTGCAATCTGACACACGCTACCCGGTACTGGTACCCAACATGACCGGCTATGAGCGTGCGATCGAGTCCGGGGCACGTGAAATTGCCGTGTTCACGGCGGCTTCCGAGAGTTTCAGCAAGCGCAACACCAATTGCAGCATCGCCGAATCTATCACCCGGATCATACCGGTGGTTGAACAGGCCAGGGCCGCCGGTATCCGTGTCCGTGGCTACATTTCCTGCGTGCTCGGCTGCCCCTATGAAGGTGATATTGAAACTGATGCCGTAGCGGTCGTATGCGAGCAGCTAATGGACATGGGTTGTGATGAAATTTCACTGGGAGACACCATTGGCACAGGCACACCAGCGGTGGCAAATACATTGGTCAAAACGGTCAGCTCAGTGGTGCCCGTCGCGCAACTGGCAGTCCACTTTCATGATACTTACGGACAGGCACTGGCCAATATTCTAGCCTGCCTCGATGCCGGGATCCGCACGCTTGATTCATCCGTTTCCGGCCTGGGTGGTTGCCCGTATGCCAAGGGTGCCAGCGGCAATGTCGCCAGCGAGGATGTTGTGTACATGCTGCACGGGTTAGGCTTACGCACCGGCATCGACCTGGAATCGCTGGCCACGACCGGCGACTGGATATCAAAACAATTACAACGCCCTAATAACAGCAGGGCGGGTCTTGCACTCAACTCATGAACACACACGAATCATGAACACACACGAACAGGAGTTTTCACCATGCAACTGAATGAAGTCAAAGCACTGATAACCGGCGGTGTTTCCGGTCTGGGACTGGCCGTCGCGCGTAAAGTGGTCGCAGCAGGCGGTCAGGCAGTATTACTGGATATCAACGACGATGCCGGGGCGGCAGCGGAAGCCGAACTGGGTGGAGCGGTCAGTTATGTTCGAACCGATGTGACCGACGAGCAGGCCGTGCTTGATGCCGTCAACATGGCAGTTGACCACATGGGTCTGATCAATGCTGCGGTCAATTGTGCCGGTATCATTGGCGCAGGCCGGGTACTGGGTCGCGAAGCACCGATGCCGTTGGATTTCTTCGCAAAGACCATCCAGATCAACCTGGTCGGCAGTTTCAATGTCATCAAGGCTGCAGGTGCTGCCATGGAGTCGAATCCACCGGGGCCTGACGGTGAGCGTGGAGTGATTGTCAGCACGGCTTCAGTCGCGGCCTATGAGGGCCAGATCGGCCAGGCTGCCTACTCCGCTTCCAAGGGTGGCATCGTGGCTATGACACTGCCGATAGCACGGGAATTCGCCCGTATAGGTGTACGTGTAAACGCCGTTGCACCGGGTATATTCTGGACGCCAATGGTCGATGGCATGCCGGATCACGTACAGGAATCACTGAGTGCATCCATTCCATTCCCAAGTCGTTTGGGTAAACCGGAAGAATTTGCTGAATTAGTTGCGCATATCATGGAAAATGGATACCTCAACGGTGAGACCATTCGTCTGGATGGCGCCGTCAGGCTAGCGCCAAAATAAGGAAACATAATGGAAACATTCGCAGAAGTTCGACAACACGTTATTGAAAATCATAAACTTTTTATCGATGAACCGTTTCAAATCGCTTTTGAATGCCCGATTAAAGGCGGTGACAGGAAACAAAGTGTTTTTCTGGCTGAACTGAAATCTTCCGACAACCGGCGCTATTTACGTGTTGAAACGCTGATTTGTCCACTGGAGGACTTTGACGCGGAAAAATGTCTGCGAATTAACCTGATTCAGCGTGTCGGATACCTTGCGGTCGGTGACCTTGAAGGCACGGCCTATGTGAAGATGTGCGAAAACCTGGCTTACAAGTCCCTGGATGGTGACGAACTGGAATACGTTATCAGCCACGTCGCGCCGATGGCAGACCGAATGGAACAGGTACTTGAGTCTCACGGCGATATCGCCTGAACAAAGATTAATAATTGATTAGAGGGAAATACAAATGGATGCAATTAAAGACTTTTTAGCAAATACCAACATCGTTGAAGTGCTCACCAACGGGGCCATTAATCTCGTTATAGCCATTGTCATATTCGTGGTCGGTAAATGGCTCGCCAAACGGGTACAGATCGCACTGGAGGCCCTGCTCAGAAAACAGAACGTGGAAGAAGTGCTGGTCGATTTTCTTGGCACTATCTCATCGGTGATGGTCATTGTCATTGCCGTAGTCGCCGCGTTCGACCAACTCGGTATTCCAGCCACATCCTTCTTGGCCATTATCGGCGCAGCAGGCCTGGCAATTGGATTGGCATTAAAGGATTCCTTATCCAATTTCGCCTCGGGCGTCATGCTGGTTCTGTTCCGGCCTTTCGCCAAGGATGATTTCATCGAAGCTGGCGGCGTAACGGGGACCGTCAATGAAATCCACCTGGTTAGCACGCTACTGACTACACCGGACAACAAGTCAATCACAGTTCCCAATGCACTGATGTTCACAGGCACCATCACCAACTACTCGGCAAAAGATACCCGCCGGGTCGATATGGTTGTTGGCGTTGGCTACAACGACGATCTCAAGGTAGCCGCCGATGTGCTGAAGAGAATTTGTGACAACCACCCATTGATATTGAAGAATCCTGCAGCGAAGATTTTCATCAATAACCTGGGCGACAGTGCCGTAGATTTTGTCGTCAGGCCATGGGCGAAGTCCGAGGACTACTGGACCGTGCTTGCCGAAGTTCTTGAAACCGCCAAGGTAGAACTCGAAGCAGCTGGTTGCAACATTCCCTACCCACAGACAGATGTACACCTACACCAAGTGACATAAAACTCAAAACCGGGAGAACAGCATGGCAAATGAAGGCTATCACGAACCCATTGAAGAACTCAGTGATGATACCCGCGATATGCATCGGGCCATTACTTCGTTGATGGAGGAACTCGAAGCGGTGGACTGGTACAACCAACGTGTTGATGCCTGTAAGGATCCGGAGTTAAGAGCGATCCTTGCGCACAACCGGGACGAGGAAAAAGAGCATGCCGCGATGGTGCTGGAGTGGATTCGCAGACGCGATCCTTCCATGGATCACGAGCTCAGGGATTACCTTTTCACCGACAAGCCCATTGCGCACGATTAGCCTGGGCAAACTGTCCTGCATATTGGTTCTGCTGCTGTCATACACGGCAGCAGAATCGCAGGCTGCCACCTTAACGGGCTTTGCCAAACTGCCGGCGGATACTTTTACGCCCGGACCAACATCCGGGCAGCACATAGACCCCGTCAACAATCGTCAACCGCCATTTAAAGACCAGCAACCCGTACAAGGTTTTTCAGCCATTATCAGCGGTGAAAATGGCTCTTATTTCATCCTCAGCGACAATGGCTTTGGCAAGCGCGGTAACTCATCCGACTACATTTTGAGTATTTACCATGTACAACCGGACTTTCGGACGGCTGATGGTGGTGCTGGCACCATTCGGATTAGTGAAATCATCAGGCTGGCTGATCCGCAGAATTTTCTGCCCTACCCTGCCACACGCGCGGATGACCGCCTGTTAACCGGTGCAGATCTCGACCCTGAGTCATTTCGCAGGGTTTCTGATGGCAGTTACTGGATTGGCGAAGAATTCAACCCTTCATTAGTGCACTTCAATGCAAAAGGTGAGCTGCTGGCGGCACCTTACAAACTGGATGGTTTGAGTTCTGTGGGCAATCCCGGCGGTGAACCAGCCACCCTGCCCGTATCGCGCGGTTTCGAAGGAATGGCCTTGTCTTTCGATGGCAAAGTACTCTACCCCTTGCTGGAAGGCGAAGTGCAGGGCTCTGGACCCGGACTAAATATTTATACATTTGATATCAAAAACCAACGATTCCTGAACAGCCATGCAACACAGCCAAGTTACCGCTACCGTCTGGATGAAAATGCCAGCGCGATCGGTGATTACACGATGTTTTCAAACACCGGTGGACTGGTGATCGAACGGGATTCAGCGGAAAACACAAAAGCCCAGCTAAAGAAAATCTATAAGGTTGATTTTGAACACCTGGATGCGGATGGTTTTCTGCTCAAGACCCTGGTCGCCGACCTGCTGGATATCGATGACCCGCATGACCTGAACCAGGACGGCCAACTAAATTTCACATTCCCATTCTGGACCATCGAAGGTCTTGTGGTGATAGATCGGACGACATTGGGCGTTGTGAATGACAACAATTACCCGCTTGGTCAGGCGCGTGACAGTAGCGGCACACAGCCGGATAACAACGAGTTCATCCTGATCAAGGTCGAACCCTTATGGGATTAAACAAAAAGCTATAATAAGTCATCATTTGGGAGAAAAAAACATGAAGTCACGCGCTGCTATTGCCTTGAAAGCCGGTCAGCCACTTGAGATTACCGAGATTGATGTACAGGGCCCGAAGGAAGGCGAAGTACTGGTACGCATGGTAGCCACGGGGGTGTGTCATACCGATGCCTTTACACTTTCAGGAGAGGACCCTGAAGGCATTTTCCCATCAGTACTTGGTCACGAAGGTGGCGGTGTCATTGAAGAGGTCGGCGCCGGCGTCACAAGTGTCAAACCGGGTGACCACGTGATTCCGTTGTACACGCCGGAATGTGGTCAATGCAGTTTCTGTAAGTCGGGCAAAACCAATCTTTGCCAGGCCATTCGTGTTACCCAGGGCCAGGGTCTGATGCCAGATGGCAGTTCACGGTTTTCACTCAATGGTAAGACGCTTTATCACTACATGGGTACTTCGACTTTTTCGGAATACAGCGTTATGCCGGAAATATCAGTGGCAAAAATCAATCAGCAGGCGCCATTGGACAAGGTTTGCCTGCTTGGTTGTGGAATAACGACGGGTATTGGCGCGGTATTGAACACCGCCAAAGTGGAAGCAGGTGCCAGCGTGGCGGTTTTCGGTATGGGAGGCATTGGGCTCAGTGTAGTCCAGGGTGCAGTCATGGCGGGTGCATCCCGTATTATGGCGGTTGATCTAAACGAAGATAAATTTGAAATGGCACGCATGTTGGGCGCTACCGATTGTGTTAACCCCTCCAAATATGACCAACCGATACAGGATGTCATCGTGGAAATGACCGGTGGCGGTGTAGATTATTCATTTGAATGTATCGGCAATACCAATGTCATGCGCTCTGCACTGGAGTGCTGTCACAAGGGTTGGGGCGAATCTGTCATCATCGGTGTGGCCGGTGCCGGTCAGGAAATCAGCACACGACCATTCCAGTTGGTCACAGGCAGGGTCTGGCGTGGTACGGCTTTTGGTGGTGTCCGCGGTCGCAGTGAATTGCCGGGTTACGTAGATAACTACATGGCTGGCAAAATCAATATCGATGACATGGTCACCCATACCATGGGTCTCGAAGACATTAACAAGGCTTTTGACCTGATGCACGACGGTGAAAGCATACGTTCGGTTGTTATTTTCTAAACCAGGTACCCAATTAATTGAGCGCTGATATGACTGCAGTTAGAGAGATTTCACGTAACCGTGTGTTTAGTGGTCAGCAGATACGACTGCAGCACCACTCCGAAACACTCCGATGCGATATGATTTTGAGTGTATTCCTGCCACCACAGGCAGAATCCGGTCCAGTGCCGGTTCTGTACTGGCTTTCCGGCCTGACATGTACCGACGAGAATTTCACCCAGAAAGCCGGTGCGCAACGCCTGGCGTCTGAGCTGGGTTTGGCAATAGTTTGTCCCGATACCAGCCCACGTGGCACTGACCTGCCCGGTGAGCATGACAATTGGGATTTTGGCTCCGGTGCCGGTTTCTACGTCAATGCGACCCAGGCGCCTTGGTCTGATCACTACAACATGTACGACTATGTCACCAAAGAGTTACCCGCGTTGGTTGAAGCCACACTTCCTGTGACGGACCAACGAAGTGTCAGCGGTCATTCCATGGGTGGTCATGGTGCCTTGATGTGTGCACTGAAGGACCCCGACCTGTACCGCTCCGCCTCTGCGTTTTCACCAGTCTGTCATCCTTCGGAAACGCCTTGGGGCGTCAAGGCTTTCAGTCATTATCTCGGTGAAGATCGTAACGACTGGCGGGAATGGGATGCCACGCAACTGGTGTGCACTGTGAAGAAGCAGTTGCCCATCCTGATTGACCAGGGACTGGATGATGAGTTTCTCGGTGAAGAACTAAAACCTGGAAGCCTCGAGCAAGCCTGTATCTGTACACATCACCCGTTAACGGTGCGTATGCAGGAGGGGTACGACCATAGTTACTTTTTTATCGCCAGCTTTATTGACGATCATTTGCGTCATCATGCCCGGGCATTGGGGTTGCTGGATTGACGCGAACTGTAGGGGGGG
>CBDTVF010000076.1:0-10167 GCA_965363775.1 uncultured Gammaproteobacteria bacterium | reverse complement strand
CCCACATTTAAACGTGGCGCACGTGCATAATTAGTCATGCGAAACCCGGGATACCATCGCAGTGGATTTTTCTGATCAACCACTACACCACCTTCCGCTGTTCTGATCACACCCGCCATTGGCCCATCAGCGTCAAGCATCAGAACGTAATCGCCATACGGATTGCTGGGTGCAATAAAGGTTTGACCTGCATCGATACTCACCAGCATTGATTCTATACTATTCAGAAAAGTGGCCAGTTCACCTGGATCAGCGGGAACATTGTCGGCGGTCAGCTCGAATGGCGTGATCGCTGGTCCACGTTTCTTTAGTACTCGCACATTATCGAGTTTGATTTGTGTGACTGGTTTGCCGTGGTCCGATTTAACAAAATCCAACGCCTTTCCGGTGACCTCCAGTAGTGCACCTTTGGGTGCCGGCCAGGCTGGACTGAACACAAATAGCGCGTCTGAAACCAGCGGATCGGTACTGGCTCTAACGCTCTGAATAAAAAAACCACGTCTGCCAACGCCTGTCACTACGCCTCGTATTGTAACGACCTGACCTGCCAGCTCAGACCAAAGCCCAGCCCCCTGAACCTCGCATATGGGAGTAACCGGAACCTTGGTCTTACGCATATATGAACACTCCTGATTCCCTAGGCAATTTTACGTTCACCGTAGGCTTTTTCCTGTTGTTTTGGCGTATTGGCTCGTTGGCGTTCAAGGTAATCATGACGTGAACGGAACCTGGAGAGCTTACCTGAAGTCGTGCGCGGCAGCGAACCGGATCTGACCAGGTCGATAATGACATTAATGCCAAAGTGCATGTGAATCAGCTGGGAAATCTGCTGTTGCAATTGATCACGCCGGTCCTGATCCCTGAGTCTTGTTTCCACGACCATGACCGTCACTTCCTCTTTATCAAAGCCCGCGACTGAAAACGCTGCTACGCCACCGAGGCGAACCCCGTCAATAGCCTGGGTCACAACTTCCATATCATGTGGCCAGATATTACGGCCCTTGACGATAATGACATCCTTACTACGGGCAGCTATATAGATATGTCCGTCGACCTGGTAGCCAATATCACCCGTATCAAGCCAGCCATCCTTATCAAGCACAGCTTTTGTGGCACAGTCGTTCTGAAAATAACCGCTCATGATGCTGGCGCCCTTCAGATAGATTTCACCACACTGCCGCTGGCCGACCTCATTATTCTGGTCATCGCGAATGGAAAACTCAAAACCCGGCAGGCAAACGCCACAGTCTGCGTAGCTTGCAACATTATCTAGCGCCGCATCAACCGGTACCGCCTCTCCCGTCGTAGTCATGATGTGCTGATCCACATAATCAACACTCAAACCCAGGTTCAAAGGTGCGAAACTGACCGCCAGTACAGATTCCGCCATACCGTAACAGGCAACAAACGCACTCTTGTCAAAACCACAGGGCTCCAGCGTATCCGCAAATGCCTGCAGTGGTACCGGGTTGATTTGTTCAGCGCCAACACAAGCTGCACGCCAGCTACTGAGATCGTAACGTTCATAATCGGATGACCGCAGACGACGGGCACATAATGCATATCCAAACGTCGGACTGGAAGAA
Source organism: uncultured Gammaproteobacteria bacterium (assembly GCA_965363775.1). Lineage (GTDB taxonomy): Bacteria > Pseudomonadota > Gammaproteobacteria > Xanthomonadales > SZUA-36 > SZUA-36. The sequence goes on along the minus strand of CBDTVF010000076.1, from coordinate 8,581 downwards.
ATCGTACCCCGGTTGTCCGAAATCAGTTTTAACCAAAGCCTCGGACGCATCGCAAATGTCTGTGATGACAGGTAATCCACCGAAGACTGTGTAACCAATGGCAGCAGGATAAAGCCGATAAGTCCCATGTCATGGTAGTAGGGCAACCATGACACGAAACGATCTTCATTGGTCAGGTTCAGGCCGTGTTCGGCAATCCCCCTGATATTGTCCAATGCCGTTTCATGATTAATCTCAACACCACGTGGAAAGCTGGTGCTACCTGACGTGTATTGCAGGTAGGCAATATCGTCAGCAGCAGGAGCAAGCAACTCTACTTCCGCTGATGGCAGAGCAGCATATTCTTCCGGCGTACCCGTCATCAGGAGATCCAGGCCAATTGTGGCTTCTTCCAGAAAGGCAGCATGTGTCGCACTGGCCACGGCAATCCTTGCGCCACAGCTTTCAAGCATACGTCTTATCTGACCCACATAGGCTTTACGCGCACCCAGTTGGACACTGGCCGGCAAAGCAACCGGTATCAGCCCTGCATAGAGGCAGGCAAAAAAGAAATGATGAAACATCGGGTTGGTTTCGGCAACGATACCAACACGGTCTCCATGCCTGCAGCCAAGTCCTATCAAACGCCCGGCCAAAGTCCTGGCCTGATCACGTAGCTCCCGATAAGTCAGAACAGTCTGGAGTCCACCACGATGGTCATAAAAATTGAAGCCACTGTCACCTTTGGCGGCATAATCCAGCGCGTCTACCAGGCTGGTAAAACCGTCCGTTTTCATCGCCAGGGTTTTGTTAATTGGCGTTGGGCTCATGAGGTGAATGACTTTGTTTTTGTCAATTTTCTCGAAACTGTGACCTTTATTCATGTTTTATGCCTTATTGCTACGAAAAGTAAGGACAACTGATCGAAACCATCATTAACACACGACCAGTACATCCGGGTCCTGTTATCCAGTGTTCGTAGCGTAGAGGAGAATCCTTGCAAGTGCTTGGCAATTGAGGACAAGCACTTGACAGGTTTTCGGGTCAGTAGAACTAAACTCAGTCAGCGTTCTTATTTCAGAACAAGTGTTTTCTCATAGGGCATCGGTTTTGTTTTGAAACCCAGGTTCAGTTCTCTTTCATATTTGACTTTGATGGTGATTGTGCCAGCAATTTGCTTCACCTTAACGTTTTTGGCCATATCATTCATTTCATTTACCTGCAGCATTTTGGCAACTTTTGATTTGGCCTCGTCTGCACTGCGAATCGGGTCCATTTTGTGATCCTTGTTAACGCTGGTAAAAATGGAATCAATGGTCCGGGACTCAATCGCCTGTGGCACATACTGAATGCCGAGATACACACCATAGGCTAATAACGCCAGGACGATGATGGTAGCAATGGCGGAAGCGCCCTTTTGTTTTGCTGGTAGTGTCTTCATCGTGACTTTGCTCCTTATCATACTTCTCTATCGTGCATGTCTTCATAGGGATTTTCAAGATCGAGATTTACGCTATGCCCAAAGCCTGGAATACTGATCTCATTTTTGCTGATCGTGATGTCTTCACCATCGAGTACCCCATCACCAAAATTGTAGATTGGCGGGTATTTATCACCTTCAGCGCCCAGATCATAATCTGCTGCTTTAGCTGCTACCGCATCATTTCGTTTGCGCCAGGTCTGCATTTGCTTGTCACCGTAACGTTTGGTCAACATTCTCTCCGTGATTCTCGGTGACAGGAAAAACCCTGTTGCGTTGTTGCCGCCAAAACCCTTTGAATTTACAAATGCACCCTCCATTTCCTGAGGATCAATCTGCAAATGCGACATCGGCAGGTTCAGATTGGAGTCTTCGACGTCGTCCGCTATGTGGTCAATGGTCGCAATGCCGGGCATCCAGCCATGTGCCCAGGTACCCATCGCCGCAGCCAACTGATCGCCGCCAGCAGGCGCCATGGAATGCCCCACGTAGGCTTTGATCGCACTAACGGGCCAACTTTCGATACCAAAAACTTTTGCCATCTCGTTGAGGATGTGGGACTCGGTGACACGATTTTGTGGTGTACCGGTTCCGTGGGCGTGCATTTGCGTACGCTCGCGCAAGCCTCTCTCACCGAGCATTGCACGGGCAATGCCCATGGCCTTGCCCACGGTGAGATAGTTGCCGATACCGGGGCCTGGTATCGACTTCTTATAGCCGTCAGCATTCACATAAATACCACCCACTGAGCCAAGGATACGCGCACCCAATTCCAGTGCAAGTTCGTCATCCATGACAACCGTATAGACCGCTGACTCAGCCACGGTGAATCCTGAATTGCTCGAAAATGGCCGACAGGCACGTCTGTGATCCGGACTGTCACTATTGTCCATCGCCATCAGTTGATCATCTTCGGCCAGAGCGCCCATGGTCCGATAGGCTTCGATCACATCGGGAACAACCGGCGCTTCGGAATTGCCGACCACCACCAACCTTTTCCGGCCACTCTTAATCTCCTCGACCGCATGACGAAGATTGTAGAGAAATGTGGCGCAGGCTCCGACAGTGCCGCCGGCGCCACCCACAGAGCCGAGCACATAGGCGTTCACAAAATCACCGGGCATCTGCGTCAGTCCGAGTGCTACATTTTTTGATGTGGGGCGTTTTCCACGCATTGGATTCTGGAACATGGCACCATAGCCATCGTTATCCAACTGGCCCATGGCGCTACTGGAGTAAACAGCCATCTGGTCAGGTGGCACGATCTCTTTGAGCCGGGCAATATCAATTCCAGTAGACCTTAAAGCATCTGATGCACCGTAAACCGCCAGTTGCAAACCACGGGGATGACTGCGGGATTGATAGAGGCTGCCAGGATTGAAACCCGTAGGAATCTGCCCTGCACTACTCACCCTCGACGAGCGTATGTCCGGAAAAAACGCATCAATCTCTCCGCAAATCGACACGCGTACCTTACGATCATCAATCGGATCTAATTGCCAACCAGAAGGGATGGAATGTGGTAATTGACGTTTATGCAAAATAAACGACAGGGGTTCACCGCTCTGCGCAGCACCAAGTTTTGCTGCCCGTTGAACATATATTTTCTCCGGATCGAATAACTCGATACGCCGGATCAATGTGTGGTCGTTAATATAGACGCGGGTTTCCGATTCATCGGGGTTATCAAGCCCCATCAGACCCGCCAGACTCTGGTATGTTCGGGATTGTTCATCCTGACCAAGCGCATCAATCACCAGGCGTTTGTATGCCTGGTGAAATGATACACGCCCAGCGGGGTTAATCCCCCCGAACCCTGTAATGACCGGTAGTCTCATCAATATCAGTCCTTTAGTGCAGTCGTCTCAGCCTTCTCACCATCGTATGCTATTTTAAGCCAGACGGAATAAACCTGACATTCTACCTAGGCTTGGAAATGTAAGCGAACTCCAACGGCTTTTTTCGTTAGTTATTTCACAGCCTAGAACATTCTGACAGCCCTGGTGATGTTATCCTCACCTATATTTCAAGGTTGGTATTGATGCTTAAACTCAGGTCCATAGTCAAATCGTTTCATGATGGCGAGAGCGATTTACACGTACTCAGGGGAGTCAACCTTGATCTTGACGCCGGTGAAAGCCTGGCATTACTGGGTGCCAGCGGCAATGGAAAAAGTACGTTGCTGCAAATTGCGGCAGGTCTGGAAAACCCGGATTCCGGAGAAGTGTTCATCCTTGGCCGCTCACTGGTAAAACAGAAAGAACGTGAACTGGCCATCCTGCGACGACGCCACCTGGGTTTCGTTTTTCAACAATTCAACCTGTTGCCCGGTCTTGATGTCAGCGAAAACCTACTGTTTCAACGACGTCTTAACAGGCAAAGTGATCGCGATACCTGGACCGATGAAATAACCGAAACGCTCGGTCTCGGGCCATTGTTAAACAGACCCGTCGAGGTACTTTCAAGCGGGCAGCAACAGCGTGTTGCCATAGCCCGGGCACTGGCACATAGGCCACAGGTACTATTTGCCGATGAACCGACCGGCAATCTGCATGATTCACTCAGCCGGGAGGTCATGAAACTGATGGTGAAACTGGTGTCAGATTCCAATTGCACTCTGTTGCTTGTAACTCATAACCAGGAAATGGCTTTGTTCACCAACAGGCGAATGCTCCTTGAAGAGGGCCACCTCCATGAACTGGACTAGTGTTCAACAGGCATGATGTTGATCCGCACTTTGCTGAAACACTACCGCCGGCACCCTGTGCAGGCGGTGTTCCTGCTCACGGGTATTATTGTCGCAAACGTGCTATTGGCAGGAACCCTGCTCATCAATGCCCAGGCGAGAGCGAGCTATAACAAAGGTGAACAATATTTAAGCGCCACTCCGCTCGGGCAAATACGTCACAGAGACAAGACCCAGACCGTCGATGAGCGCGATTTCATCCAACTGCGCCGGCGGGGCTTTGATATGCTTTCACCACTGCTTCGACAAATAGTCCGGACGGAAAACGGCCAGTCACTGGAGTTACTGGGAATCGATGTGTTCGCCACACCTCGTCCAAATCAAACTATGAATTTCGGTCCTCAAACCAGGTCGAAAGGCAGTAACTTCACTCAATTTGCCTTTCCGCCTTACCAGGTATGGGCTGCGCCTGCCCGACTCAAGCAACTGGGTTCAGAAAACCAGCAACAGATCCAATTGGCCTCGGGCAAAAAGTTGCCGCCGTTTGTGGCACAGTCAGATCAGCGGCTTGGTCATCGTATGCTGATTGATATCCTGGCCCTACAATCTTTAACGGGAAATACGGGCAAGCTCACGTCCATCCTTGTATTCCCGCTACCGACCGAACGTTTGGCGGAATTAAGCCAATCATTGCCGGAGCACCTGGAGTTTATCAGCAACAACAATGCACCCGACCCCGAGGAATTGACCCGTAGTTTTCATCTTAATCTCGCCGCAATGGGTCTGTTAGCATTTGTGGTCGGGATTTTTCTGACCTATAACGCCCTCGCTTTCAGTTATACAGACCGCCGTGACCTGATTCGGAAACTGCGCCTTGCAGGCGTATTTAAGTCCGAATTGGCGTTGGCACTGCTGCTCGAATTGTTGCTTTTCCTGATCATCGGCAGCTTGCTCGGTTCATGGCTGGGTGCACAAATGGCTGCATGGCTCCTACCCGGTGTAGGCCGTACCCTGGCGTCTATCTACGGTGTCTATATTTCGTACCCGGATGGACTGGTGCCTTCAGGGATCTGGCTGCCGTTACTAATGACTTTCATTGCCGCTGTTTTGTGCGTACTTTTTCCTCTACGCGAGACACTCAATGCGCCGATGCTGGAACGCAGGCAGGCTGGTTGGCAATTACAAACCGTTATCCGCCGTGACCGCCTGATGGCAATTACCGGCTTGCTGCTCCTCATCGTTGCAATCGTAATCGGTATCTCTGCTAAATTCCTTTGGCTCGCACTCGCAGGAATGGCCTGTCTGTTGCTGGGTGCTGCCTTGTTGCTGCCCATAGTCTTGCGAACCCTGATTGGTGGTATGCAAAAGCTGGTTCCGCCACAAAAAGCACGTCTTTCCTGGTTACTGGCAGACAGTCGCTGGTTACTCGGCCCTGCTTCACTGGCGCTGATGGCCATGACTCTGGCGCTTGTTGCCAACAGTGGCCTGAACACGATGATCCATAGTTTTCGCGCGGCAACGGACGATTGGCTGAGCCAGCGCCTGGTTGCCGATTTGTATCTGCGCGGGCAACAGGAACTGATTGGGCTGGAAGAGTGGCTGGCGGTTGAGAGGCCCGAATTAAAGGTCGCAGAACGTTACCAGGAAACTACCACGCGTTTGAACCCATCCGGTAAACCTGTCGCAATTGAGATTGTCAGTTTGCGGGATGGTGATCGGTTTCGTGACAGTATCAGCTTAATGCGAAGCGCTGCCAACGCCATTCAGCGATTCGAAAACAACGAGGGTATTTACATAAGTGAGCGTGCATGGCGTATTGAAGGCTGGCAAACGGGAGAGTTTCTGGCCCTGTGCAGCAGTCAGGCAAAAATCGCCGTCCTGGGTATTTATCGCGACTATGGAAACCCAAGGTCTCAATGGATGGTAAACCGGCAACTATTCAAAGAGTGCTGGCCAAATAAAGCGGCAAGCGGGCTTTCTGTGCAAGGCCCGGAGAACAGTAATTGGGATCAGGTTCGCACGGATATTACCGAAAAATTTGATCTGGAAGATAATCAAATCATAAACCAGAGTGAACTCAGGAAAATCGGGCTGGTGGTATTTGACCGGACATTTGCTGTTACCCACGCATTGAATACCTTAACCCTGTTGGTGGCAGCAATCGGCATATTTTGTGCTATCAGTGCGATACATCATCACCGTGTAGGTCAGCAAGCCCTGTTAGCAAGTCTTGGTTTAACCCGGCGTGAGCGTGGCTGGCTATTGCTACTGCAGTGGGGCATGCTCGGTCTGCTTTGTATGGCACTCGTCTGGCCATTTGGTACGCTACTGGCAACATACCTGGGGACCGTTGTCACGCCAGCAGCTTTCGGTTGGAGCTTTCCATTACGGCTTGAATGGCAACATTATATGGTGTTGGCAGCACTCGCCTCAGCCTGTCTGATGTTGGCGGTTTTACTGCCATCTTTGAGGCTTCTGCACACCTCCCCGGCCGCAATGCTACGGGAGCAGAATCTGTGAATCAGGTCAGGTATTTACTTGCTGTTTTGCTCATTGCAGTTCTTCTGCTCCCTGGCTGTGATTCCAGCGAACAACAGTACCAAGGGTCTGATTTTTCCGTATTGGCACAACATGCTGAGTCATATGAGCAGGCACGGCCAGGTCAACGACTCAGCTTCCCCCATGATCATGGCCCTCACCCTGAATATCGGATCGAGTGGTGGTATCTGACCGCCAACCTGAGCGACCCTGAGGGCAATGACTATGGAGCTCAGTGGACATTGTTCCGTCTTGCAGTTCAGACTCCTGGCAAGAATGAACTCGATAGGGACTGGCGCAGTGACCAGGTCTTCATGGCACATTTTGCCATCACCACACCCGATGATCATGTTTCATTTCAGCGCTATGCGCGAGGTGCGCAAGAGCTGTCCCTTGCACGTGCGGGAGTTGAAGCCAAGCCCTTCTCTGCCTGGCTGGATGACTGGACCCTGAGAAGCACCGTAACCGGGTGGTTACCATTGGTGGTACAGGCACAGCAGGATGACCATGCCCTGAAACTTCAATTACAAAGCACTGCTGCGCCAGTTTTGCAAGGTGTTGCGGGCTTCTCACAAAAACACCCGGATGGTGGGGGCTCGTTCTATTACAGCCAGCCGTTCCTGCAGGCCAGCGGCGAGCTCATCGTTGCAGGGCAGACTATTCCCGTGAGCGGCGAGGCATGGCTGGATCGTGAATGGGGCAGTCAATTCCTGCAGGCAGACCAGCAGGGTTGGGATTGGTTTTCACTTCACCTGGAAAGTGGAGAAAAGCTGGTGCTGTTCCAACTACGCCAACAATCTGCAGAGAACCAGGATGACAATTATCTGCACGGCAGCCTGATCGAAACTAACGGCAGTAAAATGGCCCTTGACCCTGATCAGATACAACTGAAAATCTTAAAGGAGACAGTCGTGATGGGGCGTAATTTGCCGATGCAATGGCAAGTTGATCTACCACAAATCGGTCGCAAGATCAGAATTCAGGCACTACATCCTGATCAGTGGATGGATGTGGATTTCCCGTATTGGGAAGGTGTCATCATTGCGAGTGGTAACGGACCGGAAAGCCGCGGTCGGGGTTATATGGAGTTGACCGGCTACCCGGTTAATTTTAGTCAATAAATCCCTGCTGGACGCCCGCGCCCAGTTGGTTGACGAGATGTACTCAGAGGGTTTCGAAGCTGCCTCACCCCTGTTTCGGAGGATTGGCTAATCCTCAAAATTATCGGCAAATATCATTTGTATACTGCAACCGGGTTTGTCTGTATCTTACGGTGTTACAGCTTGAGCAAGCCCATTGCTCAAACAAATACGGGAGGCATGCAATGAAGATAGCAGTACTAGGGGCAGGCGCCGGCGGCACAACCCTCGCTTTTGACTATGCCGCTCACGGACACGAAGTCAGTCTTTTCGATTTCCCACAGTTCCCCAGCAACATCGCGGCCATTGCAGAACAAGGGGGAATTCACGCTGAAGGGGATATTTCAGGGTTCAGCAGCATCGCCTATGCCGGTCACGACATCGATCGCACGCTAGAAAATGCCGAGCTCATTTACGTGGTCGGCCCGGCTTTCAGCACAGAACCTTTCGGACAAGCAGTAGCCGGAAAACTGCAGCCAGGTCAAACTGTAATCGTAAGCCCGGGTTCTTGTGGTGGCGCACTTGCCTTCAAGCGCGCTGCCGGGTTGAAACTGGAAGACGACTCCATCCGGATCGCAGAAACCCATACCCTGCACTACGCGGTCCGCCTGAGTGAACCGGGCCGGGTTCATGTGTTTCTGAAATTGAAAGCTGGTAACCTTTTGGCGGCGCTGCCCGGTCGGCACACTGAAGACGTTCTGCGTTTAATCGCCGATGTATACCCAGGCATGGAAGCAGCGAAAAATGTGATTCAGACCA
>CBDTVF010000075.1:0-10188 GCA_965363775.1 uncultured Gammaproteobacteria bacterium | reverse complement strand
AGCGCTATACTCAGCACAATAATAAAACCAATAAGGGTCAGCCCCCCTTGTTTGCGGGTATTCACTGTCCGTGTCTTGTTAGCCAAGTTGATTCCCTCATCTTATTTCGACTGACATAGTTGTACCAAAACCCTAGGAGCCTGTCGGGTTTGACCGATCGTAGCGAGGGAAAGCCGATTTGAGTCAGATTTTTCGGTCTTTTAAGGAGAATAGCACCGCTATTTGACGCAAAAGAACGGGAAATCTGGCCAAACTCGGCATTTCCGCAGTAGATCATGTTAAATCCGACAGGCTCCTAGTGTATACCATTAGCTACACGTGATAAATCAGCACATCCTTTTTCAAAATCAAAATTCAACCAGATACCCACTGCACGTCCCAAAAGGTTCTCCTCTGGCACAAAACCCCACTCACGACCATCGTTGCTGCGATCACGGTTATCACCCATCATGAAATAATGGCCTTCCGGTACGACCCATTGGCCATTTCGACTACGGCTATGATCGTGCAACAAAATATTGTGGTTGACGTCACCCAGGTGCTCATCTAACAGGACTGCATCAGCGGCCGGTGTCGTACATTTTATATCACTACTTTCAAACCGGCCTGTAGACACCGTTTCCACTTTTTCGCCATTCACAAAAAGATCTTTGTCGCGATAGGTAATCGTGTCACCCGGGAGCCCTACTGCACGTTTGATAAAGTTAACGCTGGGATCCTTGGGAAAGCGGAAAACCACGACGTCGCCGCGTTCTGGCAAATTGATATCAATGATTTTTTTGTTCAACACCGGCAAACGAATTCCGTAAGAAAACTTGTTAACCACGATAAAATCGCCGACCAGCAATGTGGGTATCATTGATCCGGAAGGAATTTTGAACGGTTCGAACAGAAAAGACCGGAATACCAGCACGATAAGAAGTACCGGGAACAGGGAACGCGCATATTCCACCATGACCGGTTCACGTGGCTGCTGGATACTCTTTTGAACCGCGCGGTCCATACGTCTCTGTTTGAACAGCAGGCTATCTAGCAGCCAGATAAGGCCGGCAAGCGTCGTCAACACTACCAGCACTAAAGCAAAATCTATATTCATTTGTGTACCTGTTTTGGGTAAGCCTATTTTTTCGAATCCTGTTGTAACACTGCCAGGAACGCTTCCTGGGGTATCTCAACACTACCGACCTGTTTCATGCGCTTTTTACCAGCCTTCTGTTTTTCCAGCAATTTGCGCTTGCGTGACACGTCACCGCCATAACATTTCGCCGTAACATTTTTACGCAAGGCCTTGACCGTGGTGCGGGCAATGACCTGCGCACCGATGGAAGCCTGGATTGCAACATCAAACATCTGCCGCGGTATCAATTCCTTCATGCTGACAGCCAGTTCCCGGCCTCGCCGCTGAGCCTGGTCACGGTGCATGATCAGGGAAAGCGCATCTACCCGCTCACCGTTGATCAGCACATCGACACGCACAAATGGTCCTTCACTGAAACGCACAAAATGATAATCAAATGACGCATATCCGCGCGAGACTGATTTCAGACGGTCGAAAAAATCCAACACCACTTCGGAAAGCGGTAATTCGTATTGAATGGAAACCTGGCTACCCAGGAAATGCATGCTGACCTGCCTGCCGCGTTTTTCTTCACATAAGCCAATAACAGAACCAACATAATCTTGTGGGACCAGGATATTGGCGTGAATAATGGGTTCGCGTACTTCAGAAACTTTGTTTGCCGGTGGCAGCTTGGCCGGATTTTCAAGCGTCAGGACCTCACCATCGATCAATTCAACTTCGTAAATCACCGTGGGCGCAGTGGTAATCAGATCCACATCGTATTCACGTTCCAATCGTTCCTGGACGATATCCATGTGCAACAGCCCTAGAAAACCGCAACGGAAACCGAAACCAAGGGCCTCAGAGGTTTCCGGTTCGAAATTCAGCGCAGCATCGTTCAACTGTAATCTTTCAAGTGCTTCACGCAGATTGGGGTAATCCTCGGCCTCGGTTGGAAACAGGCCTGCAAAAACCCTTGGCTGCATGGTTGCAAAACCCGGCAGCGCTTCATCCGCTGGTGTTTTTGCCTGCGTAATGGTGTCACCGACGGGAGCGCCGTGGATGTCTTTTATACCCGCAACCAGGAAACCCACCTCACCGGCAGAGAGCGTGTCCCGGAGTTCACGTTTTGGTGTGAATACTCCCACCTGATCCACCAGGTGTTGATTCTTGGAAGACATCAGCTCTATCTTCTCGCGTTTGCCGACCGTGCCATCTACGACACGGATCAGGGAAACAATACCGAGATAATTGTCAAACCATGAATCGATGATCAAGGCTTTGAGTGGCGCGTCCGGATCGCCGGTGGGTCGGGGAACGTCCCGGATCAATCGCTCCAGTATCTCAGCTACCCCGTCACCGGTCTTGGCACTGACGGCAAGCGCATTCTGTGCTTCAATCCCGATAATGTCTTCAATTTCCTGCTTCACCCGCTCGGGTTCCGCCGAGGGCAAATCAATCTTATTCAATACAGGGATGACTTCCAGACCCAGTTCTACCGCGGTATAACAGTTCGCAACACTCTGGGCTTCCACGCCCTGGGCGGCATCCACGACCAGCAAGGCGCCTTCGCAGGCTGCCAGTGAGCGGGAAACCTCGTAAGAAAAATCAACATGCCCCGGTGTGTCAATAAAATTCAGGTGGTACACATTGCCATCCTCGGCCGTGTAATCCAGCGTCACACTCTGGGCCTTGATGGTAATGCCACGTTCGCGTTCAATATCCATAGAATCAAGCACTTGTGCAGACATCTCACGTTCACTCAAGCCATCACACAGTTGTATAAAACGATCGGCCAGCGTCGACTTGCCATGATCCACATGGGCAATAATAGAAAAATTCCGGATAAATTTTTGATCCATGAGATATTTCAGCCGCAAGCCGTTTAAAGCATTATCAATTCTTAACAATCAGAGGCCATCCGTTGATTACAACGGATGGCCTCCCAGTGTAGTGTCAACCCTATAACGTAGGATCAGTGTTCACCAGAACGTTCAGCACAAGGCGCATTCGCGCAGGAATAGTGGTTCTATTCCAAGCGGGTGCAACACCGTGATGGACGTTCTGGTGAACACCCGCAGGGCGAGCACACAAGCCGTCATCCGCTGCGTTAACGATTCTCGGCATAGAACCACTATACCCTCGAAGCGCTGCCTTGCAGCTAACGGCTTGTGTACTCGCTGATCCTACGTTATAGGGTTGACACTACACTACTCTTCAACCGGTAATTATAACTGACTCGTGCTTATTCATTACGATAATTACTGATTTAATTGGCAAAAGAACGCTTAGATATCAGCTGGGTTTATCCCTCATCCCTGTCACGAGGTGTGTAAGCGATAAAATTAGCGACACCATTGCGCCACACACGTAATGCCACGGCACGACCCGGTTCAATTTTCTCAACCAGTTCTTCAAAATCTTCCAGATCTTCCACACCCTGGTTGTTGATCATCAAAATAACATCGCCCGGCCTCAAACCGGCACGCCACGCACCATCACTTTCTATGTCGTTGATAACAACACCGCCCTCAGGGTCACCCAATTCACGTCTGCGATCACTACTGATGCTTTCAACCACCAGACCCAGGACATTATCGATTTGAGTACCACCTGCACTATCGGCAAGCACCTCTTCACTATCACCGTCCAGGGAGTCCAGGGTCACCTTGAAAGTTTTTTCCTTGCCTTCCCTGCTCACCACGACAGTGGCTTTGGTCCCGGGCGGATTGGCACCAACCAGTGGCGGCAGATCATTCCAGGTTTCAACCTCCGAACCATTAAATTCCAATATGACATCGCCGGGTTCGATACCCGCACGATCTGCCGAGCCATCTGCTGTTGTGTCATTAACCAGTGCACCTACCGGCCGGTCAAGACCAAGGGCTTCCGCCATTTCGCGACTGACCGCACCCACTACGACCCCCAGTAAACCGCGTTCAACCTTGCCGGTCTCACGGAGTTGTTTAGCGGTGCTCACTGCAACTTCAATGGGAATTGAAAACGACAGTCCAATGTAGCCACCACTGGAACTCAAAATCCATGAGTTGATACCAATGACTTCACCATCCATATTGAGCAGCGGACCACCTGAGTTGCCACGATTTATAGCCACATCGGATTGAATAAATGGTACGTATTGCTGTGCACGGTTGGTTCTGCCCTTGGCACTGACAATACCGGCAGTGACACTTTGTTCAAAATTAAATGGCGAACCGATTGCTACCACCCATTGGCCGGCTTTCACAGATTCTGATTCACCCAGATGCAGAAATGGCAGGGCCTCTTTTGCATTGATCTTCAGAACCGCAATATCACTGCCCTCATCAGAGCCGATTAACTCAGCTTCAAACTCGCGGCGATCCGCCAAACGAATGATGATTTCATCAGCATCTTCGATGACGTGATGATTGGTCATGACATATCCATCTTCACTATAAATAAAACCGGAACCAGCACCAGTACGGTCAGGTTGTGACCCCCGAGAGTCACCTGGTACGTCGAAATAACGTTTGAAAAACTCGGGTATTTCGGGATGATTTTCCGGCTGCCTTTCAGCCTGGCTCGACGATGGGTTGCGATTTCCAAACTGCGTCACACGGATATTTACCACTGCCGGGCCTGCTTTTTCAACCAACTCCGTAAAATCAGGTAGTCCACCTACTTTTGCAAGCAATGGCAAGCTTATGAACAACATAAGCAGCGCCATAAATTGTAGTGTAATTCTTTGTTTCATCATTCAACTCCGAGATATAAAAATATTCAAACTGGTTTTAAAACTGGTCATGCGCCTGCTCCCGATTTTCGTTTGAAGCCGGCGTACTCATGTTACACATATTGGGCGTAACCGAAGGATAATAAAGTGTTATTTTCAGTGATTTGAAAATGGCGTCCGAATTCATTCGTTTCCTGATCAGGCGTGTTACAAAACCACCCGCCAACAAAGCGCCAACTAATGTGCAACTATCAATCAGTATCGGCCCGAATTGTAACCAAACACTCAAACTGTGCCCTGCAAATGCCCCTGACAGTGCAGCCAATAATGGCCAGCCATATGAGGCAAAGACCAGCTTTATATATACTTGTTCCGGAAAAGCAAGGGTCAGCATTTGCCCGGCCTCAATACTCAGGTCGCTACGTGCCAACTCAATTTCCACCGGTTTACGTTGCAGCAGTTTTGCGAATAAGCCTGCACCACAACCTTTTCCGTTATCACAAGCTGTGCAGCCGGATTGCGAGCCCATTCGAATCCACATCCGTTCACCCTGACAACGTAAGACCCGCACGTTTTGCTCGATCATAAACGGATAAGATGATTTCTAATCTGCAGCGACGGAAAGCGCAATTTGATTTGCGATGGACTTGATTGTGATTGCCGGAACTTCGCCAATAACAGTGATCTGTAAATCACCCTGGGTCCTGGTAATGGCGTTATTGGTACCCAGTTGACTGATGCCGGGTTTGACCGCCGCATTTTTGCCATTTTGTTCGACATAGACGGATACGGCTGCCAGACCATCGCTGTACACCATGTGTTCATACACACCCTCAGCACCTGTCTTATGGCTATAGGATGCAAGCTTGAATCCTGGTGGTAATTTGGTTGGTTGCCAACGTGGACTAGATTGCGTTACGACAGTTTCCTGCGGACTGAAAGTCTTCATCTCAACAAAATCTTCCGCCCGTGAATCTGACTCCAGCTCAGCCAGGTTTATCGCGGAGCCTATCGCAAAATTTGTAAACACTAACTTGGCAAGTGGTCTTTGCTTGGCATCAAACAATACCCATTTCAACAACAGTCCGGTTTGCTCCTCTAACCAGAATTCATAACCATAACGAAACCTGTCTTCGGGTGAAATGCTTACACGCCTTGCGGTGTGGCCTGCGATTCTTGCTTTGCCACCTGTCTCCAGACGGTAACCACTGCTGTCACCATCAATAATCGACAAAGGAAGTTCTGGAAAATAGGAGCTTGCGACAACCTGATCTTCCACCACCGAGGCCGAATCTTCCAGGATACAACGAACGCCATTCTGATCCCTGATGACCTCACGATGAGGGCCACTGACGGAGTACATACGTTCACGCACACCCGTTTCGTCAGTAACATGTGTAATACGCATGGTTTCAACGACCCCACCACGGACATACACAATGGTTCCCTGGTAACTCCTCTGGCTCATCGCCGTGGTCATACGCTCTAACCACTCACGGGCAACGGCTGATTCCCCGGCCACAGAGATTTGACTGATGCTGATAAAAACCAGGAACAACAGGGCCTTACGCGGCAATAGACTCATTTATTTTCAGCAGTTGTCAGCTCTGATCCGGCTTCCTCGGCTTTGGAATCCTCCTCAGGATTTTCTGCGACTGAAGCCACTGGCGTGGCAACGATGGGTACGAACGAAACAAAACCCTGTCTGCCGGCGGTTCTTGCCATTTGGTTGTGGCGCAGAAGATAGGCATTCAAACGATTTGTTTTAGCTTGATTGGCAGGCGCATAACTGACCGTTTGTGTGGCCGGTGCCAACGCAGGTGTCAGCGCAAGCGTATTGGGGCTTACAAATGGCTGGTTAACAACGGTCGTCTCAGCCACCTCTGTACCCGGCAACTCACCTGGCTGTGGTGCGGTAACGACAATGGCCATCAATGCGACACTGGCAGCAATCGCCAATCCGGATACCGGTTTCAACCATCGATTGTTTATCCAGGGGGATACCTTTGGCAGTTCTTCTGCTTCCAGGCTGGCATTGAGTTTAGAGCTCAGACCGATAACGGCCTGTTTGCTGCCCGGTTGACGAATGCAATCACGAATCAGGTGATAACGCTCCCATGTATCGCACATCTCCTCATCCGAGGATAACCTGCGTGTCAGGAATAAACCCGCATCGCGTGATAGTTCACCATCCATCAAGCTGGAAAGATGTTCTAAAGATTCTTTACTCATTTCTTCTACTACCTGTGCCGGATACCTGAATCAGATATCACCTATTAATCCCCACTGTTACTGTGACCACCGATAAGGGGTTTTAGTTTCTCATCAATCGCTTCTCGAGCCCGAAATATTCTTGAGCGGACGGTGCCGATCGGACATTCCATGGTTGTGGCGATTTCTTCATAACTCATGCCATCCATCTCCCTGAGCATGATGGCAGTGCGTAAATCTTCCGGGAGGCTTGCAATGGTGTCATACACCGTGCGTTCAATCTCTTCGCGTAGCAATTCGTTTTCAGGTGTGCTGGTTTCTTTCAGCCGACTGCTCATCCCATACTGTTCTGCATCAACTGCGTCAATGTCGCTGGAAGGCGGACGCCGGTTTTTTGCAACAATCCAGTTTTTTGCGGTATTGATAGCGATTCGGTATAACCAGGTATAGAAAGCGCTGTCACCCCGGAATCGGCCGATCGCACGATAGGCTTTGATAAAAGCTTCCTGTGCAACGTCCTGCGCTTCCGAGTGATCGGACACATAACGGGTTACCAGGCTGACGATGCGATGCTGATATTTCTGAATCAGCAGATCAAAGGCGCGCTTGTCACCTTTTTGTACCCGCTCAACCAGTAATTGATCGACTTTGGCTTCGCTCACGCCACCCTGCACTCCGCTTGTCTGAACCGGTCCTACCTTGAGCTGTGCCTTCACAGGTGACACAGCAGGTAATTCACCGATATTGATTATTTTTACAGCCTGGAGCGCTGTCATGCGCCCTTACCCTCTAAAGTTGAGCATAACATGATTAGTTTCAATCCTTGTTTGCTAATTTCGTTGCACGCTATGACCTGCGCTTTAAGCAGTGGTTCCCAATCATTTGATGATTTTCGATATTTTGTTGTCATAAAGTCAGATACAGGAGTTTGCCTGTCTGACATGTGCATCTGCGATCCGGCAATGCGATAATGCTGCGTTATGTATTCTTTAGTAAGAAAAGCGCTCTTCATAGCGGATCCGGAGACTGCACACGGACTCGCACTGGATAGTCTGCGCCTGGGTCATGGTGTGGGTGCCACCCGTTTGCTATGCAAAGCTGAAAACATACCGGTGAGTGTAATGGGTTTGCAATTCCCTAACCCGGTGGGTATGGCAGCGGGTATGGATAAAAACGGTGATTATATTGACGCGCTCGGCAGTCTCGGTTTTGGGTTTATCGAAGTCGGTACCGTAACCCCACGTCCACAAGCAGGAAATCCAAAACCACGGATATTCCGTATTGAAAAAGCCAACGCCATGATCAATCGGCTTGGCTTTAATAACAAGGGTGTGGATCACCTGGTTCGACAGGTAAAAAAACATCGATTCAGCGGCATATTGGGTATCAATATCGGTAAGAACTTTGATACCCCGAACGACAAAGCGGCGGATGACTACCTGCTGTGCCTTGAAAAAGTTTATCCATATGCCGATTACATCACGATCAATATTTCCTCACCAAACACGAAGGGTTTGCGGGATCTGCAGGATGTGAAACAGCTGAACAATCTGCTCGGTTTGCTGAATACAAAACGACATGAACTGGCCGATAGTCTGCAAAAACGGGTGCCGCTGGTGGTTAAAGTTGCACCCGACCTCGAAGATGAGCAAATCCCGGCAATGGCCGATGTCGTCGTTCAAAACGAATTCGACGGCTTGATTGCAACCAATACAACCATTTCCCGCGAAGCCGTTCAAGGCATGCGGCACGCTGATGAACAGGGTGGTCTCAGTGGTGCACCTGTAAAAGACAGGTCAGACCAGGTGTTGGCGGCGTTTCATGCTGCCCTGCCAGCGGAGGTTGCCCTGATCGGTACCGGTGGCATCACCAGCGGTGCTGACGCGGCAAAGAAAATACAACTGGGCGCTAAACTGGTTCAGTTCTATACCGGGTTTGTTTACAAGGGACCAGACCTCATCGCTGATTGCCTGAAAGCCATCGCGGCACAAACACCTGTATGAAGCGAACGGTCCACGCTTCGTTAAAACATCTCAACAGCTTTGCAGTCGAAGCCCACGCCGGCCAGTTGCTTGAACTTGAAACCGAGCAGGACCTGGAAATCTTTAAAACCGGGTTTCGTTTCGACCCAACACATGACCTGATACTGGGTAGCGGCAGCAACATACTTTTTGCCGGCGATATTGATGGTACCGTGGTACTGAACCGGATTCCCGGTAAGAGAATCATCACGAACTCCAGCGATGGTGCTTTAGTGGAAGCTTGCGGCGGAGAGAACTGGCATAGACTGGTTTTATGGAGTCTGGATCAGGGCTTGACCGGTATCGAAAACCTGTCTCTCATACCGGGCCTGGCAGGTGCCGCCCCGATGCAAAACATCGGTGCCTATGGCGTCGAACTCGCCGATTCGCTTGATTCAGTGCAAGCGCTTGATCTTGAAAACGGGGAGCTTCGCGAATTCTCACACAAGGACTGTCACTTCACTTACCGCGACAGCCGTTTTAAATCGACCGATGCCGGCAAGTACCTGATTACCCGTATCCGCTTGCGTTTACAACGCGAGTTCGCGGCAAATCTGGGCTATGCAGGTTTAACCGAAGAGCTACAAGAGATGGGTATCGATGTGCCAACGGCGAAACAGGTCAGCCAGGCAGTGATACGCATCCGCCAGCGTAAGCTTCCTGACCCCCGTTTTATCGGTAACGCAGGCAGCTTTTTTAAGAACCCGGTGGTCAGTCGAACGACAGCAGATTTGCTTAAAAAAGAATTCCATGGACTACCGTTGTACCCGGTCAGCGAAGATGAAACGAAACTCAGCGCAGCATGGCTGATCGAGCAATGTGGCTGGAAAGGCCGTTCAATGGGCGGGGCGGCGGTTTCAGATCAGCATGCCCTAGTGTTGGTCAATCAGGACAATGCAACAGGCAGCGAGATACTCGCCCTGGCCGATGCCATTGGCGAGTCGGTTCAGGACAGGTTTGATATCAAATTACAGCCAGAACCACGAATTGTTCGATCATAAGCCTCACCTTCACAGGACCATTGATGCTATGAATCTGAATGCACACAAATATTGGGTTCGATAAATCGAGCGATGTGCGGTGCCCATCCGGTGGTTTATCTGTTTGGGTTCCCGGCTCTGCGGCCCTGCGGGCTTCCCTCAGCATCGAACCGTCTTGACGGGGTCGGCCTCACAGGGCAT
>CBDTVF010000074.1:0-10190 GCA_965363775.1 uncultured Gammaproteobacteria bacterium | reverse complement strand
CTTTTTGCGCTTGCAGCAACACTTCACTGGCCACAGCATCAGCACCCAATGCACAGGCTGTTGTATCACCGGGTATGAAGACTTTAAGCATGCTCAGATATCACCCAGCAATTTATCGAAGCGAGCAGCATCGACCCGTGCAAATACATCATCACCAATACGAATCGAAGGTGAACATGCGCAGTTCCCAAGGCAATACACCGGCTCCAGCGAAAACCGGCCATCGGCTGTCGTGTCCCCGAAATCGATACCCAAACGGTCTTTCACATGTGCTTCGAGTTGCCGGGAACCCATGGCCTGGCAGGCCTCGGCCCGACATAGATGTATGGTTGTCCGGCCCCTCGGTTGCTCATGGAAATCGTGGTAAAAACTGATGACACCATGAACTTCCGCCTTTGAAAGACCCATTCCCTGTGCAATTTCAGGAACATGCCCTTTGGGCACATGGCCAAAGCTTGTCTGGATTTCATGTAACAACGGTAAAAGTCCACCGGGTATACCGGCGTATTTCTCAACTGCCGCTGCGACGACATCAGAAAGCTCTCCAGTTTCATTGCTCATGAATAGTCCTTTCGGGATTTATCATTATTATGTAGTTCTCAGGCAATTTACCCCCATTCCAATGCATAAACAAATATAATCCCCCTCCGAAGCACCAGCGGGTGGTGGCATTGCTTTATTATTTAAACATCACAGGAAGAAATTGTTTTGATAAATATTTCAGTTAAAGACCTGGACGGACAGGTTCATGAAATCCAGGCACGTGAAGGTGACAGCCTGATGGAATCCTTACGTGAGCATGAATGGGGCGTACCCGCAATTTGTGGGGGCTTATGTTCTTGTGGAACCTGTCACGTATACCTGGACCCGGATTGGCTGGATAAATTTCAGCAGGCATATGCGGATGAGCAGGACCTGCTCGATGTGTTTGAGAACGCGAAAGACAGCTCGAGGTTAAGCTGTCAGTTGCAGTTGCTGCCCGCACATGATGGACTTAAGCTAACCATTGCTGAGGAAGATTAGTGTAGTTTAGGGGTTCAGTCCTGACCCCAGCCAAGAACATCTTTCTTGATCGACCACCTGGGTTGCCTTTTTTCCGCCCCCTTGCCCAGAATCCAGTAGTCATACGCGACCTGGATGTCTCCGGTGGATTTCTTGGCGGCCAACCAACGGCCCAGTAAAGCTGCAAATTCCTGCTGACCCTTTGGAACCGCAAACCCGGCCGGGATATTCAACTTTGTTGTTTCGAAAGCCACAACCGTGTATTCGGGATGTAACAGCGTCCAGGCCGTGCCAATTTCGGCCTGCACAATCAGGGCGTCAATCGATTCGCCTTCCTGACCAAAAAAATCTTTGAGATTACTGATCTCCTTCCATGTGATCCTGACGTCAGGCACCGCTGCTTCCACCGGTCCTCTGATATATCCAATCGTTCCAGGGTAGGCAATTGTCAGTTCGCCGAGTTTCATTACCCTTTCCCGTTGCGAAAACTCCCGTCGCCGGTGATCTCTGACGACGATGCTTAACGAACCCTCAAGGTAAGGGTCGGACAGATCCATATTCACCAGGATCTTAGTCGTAAGCGGTACGGTCCCGACGATATCCACTTCGCCACCATTGACCTGCTCAAAAAGAGTCTCCCAACTGAGTGGAACAAACTCCAGCCTGACCCCCATTTCACTGGCAAGCAGGTTCAAAATCTCAACATCGAACCCTACCAATTCGCCCTGGTCATTCTTGAAAGTGAAGGGAAGTCGGCCACTTACATAGCCCGCACGCAAGACCCCTCGTTGAGTGATCTTGTCAATGACGGACTGATTTTCCGAAGTGTCAGGGATACCGGTTGTAGGTGGGTTCTGACGGGTTTCATAAACGGTGGTCTCCACCGCGGGCTGTATCAGGCTCATCCCCATGATGACTTTGTCTTTGTTGTAACTCGTATCAATCGCTATCGCGAGAAATGCACGTGTTCCAAGAACCGTAATAACAAGTAATGCCATTGAGAGCACAAAGAAGCGCAACAGCTTATTGAAATTGATTTTAAGATGTCCGGTTAGTGCAGCGGTACCTATCACGCTGAATGCCAGAAGATTCATTGCGGAAACCATCGTGTCAAACTTGCCATTGATGATTCCCGTGGGGATGTACAACTGGAACAAATCCTGTGGCAGTTTTTGAATATCGAGCAGGAATGGAAGCGCAATCTGTGCCTTTGCAAAATAACTGGCCAGACCAGCAAGCAGGAAGCTGGGGTAACTGCCAAGCTCCATCGGCGTACCGGCAAGCCAGGCAGCGAAAGGAACAAATAACAGCGATAACAATTTACCGGTATTGGGGAAGTTGAAGGTCACCGGCACGATGACCTCATTCAGCGAATCCGTATCGTCCGAATTGAGTCCATAATCCTCGTATAGCTTTCTACTGGCATCGATCAGCATGGGCAGGATGATGAAGACATTCTGGGTAAAAAAAGCAGTCAGCAATGCTTCTTTAGAATAGCGAAAAACATCCTTGTACTTAAACGGTGTCAGGGTCGAGATCAACACCGGCAGGACCCAAAGTGCCAGGTAAAGCGATGCAGCGATGTAGACAATGAAATACACCTCAAGCCGGGCAATTTCGTCCAGGGTCATGGTGCCGGCGGCGACAGCAACAATGGCAAAAACACCTATCGGGGTCAACCCAACAATAAATCGCGTCACCCTGCCAAGTGCTTCCAGAAATGTGGACAGGGACTCCATCAAAGAGTCTTTCCCAGGCATTCCTATCAGCGCAATACCAACGGCTGTACTGAAAATCACCACCGCAGGAATGATGGTATTGGCCATTGAATAGAATGGATTACTGGGAATATAAAGGTCAACTGGATTGAACTGACTAGCCACCTCATTTGAATGAGTGCTGTAAAACGCCGCATTTTCAAATACCGGAAACGACATCGGCATGACGGTGACGACCAGCAGCCCGATTATCCAGAAGAGCAACATCAATAAGCCACCGCGAACCGCTAATTGGCGTGCCAACTGAGAGTCCAGCTGGCCAAGACCAACGATAAGGGAGACGATAACGTAAGGCAGAATGGTCATCTGCATCAGACCAATCCAAACATCTGCGACCACGTCAAAGATGATCGCTTCTTCGCCAAAAAACAGACCGGTCAGGATACCCAGTATCAAACCGGTGATAATACGGAATGTCAGGCTGGTATTTTTAAGATAGTCTATCACCTTGCTTTTGTTTTACCTTTTCTCGCTTGTGCGTATTATATCCATACTTTGACTGGCCCGAACCTTTTGCTGTAACACGAGTCAGACCTTTGAATTTCACTGAACCTACCATAGCGTTGTTTTTATGAGTACACACAAATATGTTCTGGCGTTATTCCTATTGCTGTTTTGTGGGCAATCAATGGCATTGGAAGCTACCCGCACGCTCAACGAAGCCGGAGATTTGCAATTACAACGTGGACTGGAAGCGCTGGTTAAGAAGCAAGGCCTGGCTGATGCGATCAAGTCTAAAGAACTCGCCCTGGTCCTGGTTATCGTCACCGACCCTGAAAACCCCCGTCTTGCGGAACTCAATGGTCGCAACATGATCTACGCAGCCAGCCTTCCCAAAATAGCCATTCTGCTGGGTGCTGCTGTGGCTATAGACCAGGGCCGGTTGGAACTGGATGACATGCAGGAAGATCTGGTCAAGATGATCCGTAACTCATGCAATGACTGTGCAACCAGGGTACTCGAACTGGTGGGCCGTCAGGAACTCCTGCAGATTCTGCAGTCACCAGAGTACAGATTCTATGATCACACAAAATCGGGTGGTCTTTGGGTCGGTAAGGATTATGGCCCGTCTTCAGCCTATCAGCGTGACCCCGTTTCCGGATTGTCCCACGGTGCCACGGCCTTCCAGGCCGCCCGTTTTTACTACAAGTTGCAAACGGGAACCCTGGTCAGCCCGGAACAATCTGAAATGATGCTCGAAATGCTTTCCAATTCAGCAATTTCACACAAATTTGTCAAAGGTCTCGCAGCTTATCCCGAGCTTGAAATATTTCGGAAATCCGGCACCTGGAAAACCTATCATGCCGATAGCGCACTGGTCCGGACAGATGGGCTTGCTTACATCATCATTGCCCTTGCCAATAATGCAAATGGTGCAAGCTGGCTCGAACAACTGGCTGCACCATTGCACGAGTTGGCGGTTTCACATAACTCAAACCAACCCTGAGACCGGCTTTATGGTGTGGCTACTGCGTGAGCCTTTTTAATCAGTTTGTGTATCTCGGTACCGAGGGTTTGGTGTTCAACAGCTGAATTTTGCCGCAAAATATTCGATATCACGATCACCATATACTGCAGTTTTACACCGTCGATTTCCTGCTCGACGATGGCCACGGAATTCATGTAATTGATAACATTGCCGCTGTAGGCCCTGCACTTAAACCCTTCTTCCTGTTTGCATTTGTACCAGGACCCTGACTTGAAATAGACCGCTGCTTCTTTCAATTCTGGAGAAGAGGCATAGCGGATACGCCGCTCAGTCACGTAGAGCAGTCTCTTCAGTTGACGACTGCTCCACTCATCCACCAGAACGCCTTTCTCCATCTTTAACAGGAATTCCATCAAGCTGCGGGCTGTCGCATAACTGTTACCACCACCATTGACGTTTCTCTTTCCCTGTCTTGTAAAGAAACTCCCCTGCCGAATCTCGTCCAGGGACAAGCCGTTGCGGGTTACCGGTTCCCAGAATGTTTGTTGGAAGATTTTTGTGAGTTTTCCTCCCGGTGTTGTGGAGAAGAAGGTTCGGATTTCTTCTTCCGATACGGGATAATTCTGACCAAAATGTTTGAGTAACATGGCATCGCGCATCACCATTGCGGCAGCAGAGTTGGAACTGACCGATAACATCCAGTCCAGGTATTCCCATACCGAGCCCTGATCACCGTCCTCAATCGGGCGTCGGATCAGTTTCCGGGTTTCCACATCAAAAATCCGGATAGTGTGATGGTCGCTGTGAGAAAAATTATCCGCCGTCATAATCGTGTTACGAAGGATTTCTTCCCTTTTATCGAGATCGTCGGGGTACGTGTCAGCCAGGGCCTGGAAATATCCGAGTGCGACCAGCAATTTACCCACACTGCCTACATTCTGCCGGTGTTCACCACGGTGCTCGGCATAACGTGGATTCTCCAGGTCCGTCAGGTCTAACACGGCTATGCCATATGCATCTGCATGTTCACCAAGTAGTGCTTTTATCTGGGAAGTAAATGCCGGATCAGCGGCTGGCAAGGCAACATCCTTGTTCAACAGCCTCAAATCAACCTGCTCTGTGGTCAGCATAGCCCCCGGTGGCTGAAAGCCCCCAATGGCGAGACCTTCATTGGCCAAACGCGCACCTTCCACACGCCGGATTCCGGTTTCCTCATAGCCATCCAGTGGATACCCAAAAGCCAGGGAACCCGATAGAAGCAGTGTAAGAACCAATAACGAACTGAAAAGATGGCTTACTTTCATGTTTCAGGTACTCCATTCATGTTTACTTTGATCGAGCTGGTATTTTTCAGACGTGCATCCATTTGCTGCAGGTAACCGATACCTTTTGCCATTTTACTGTCCAGAAACGGGCGCAGTTGAAACAGACGCAGGTCACCGTTTAAAAACCCGAATTCGACATCTGCCGGTGCAGGGTGACCTTCATCATCGGTGATGGCCGGAAACTTGTCCGGCAGGTGCTGTGAAAAATCTATTAGCTGGGCAATTTCTGCTGCTTGAAGTACGCTATCGCTACCACTGCTGGGCAGCATTATGAGCCCGCCTTTTGGATCCGGCACCCTGCGCCATGGTGCAGTCGCCGTTGCCAGCACTTGCACGGAGGATCCGTCCAGCGCTATACGCAGTGACTCTGCAGCCTGGCCGTCAACGGCACCACCCAACCCTTCATTGACTGCCACCGATACGATATTGCGGTCTCCCGTATCAATATCCTGGGTTACCAGCACACCGGATTTGTCCGATGGCACGGATTCCAGCAACAGAATCGAAGTATAGACGTGTTCCGGTTGCGTCATATGGGACTGGCGCCAGGCAAACGCCCTGGCCGTAAATGGTGACGCCCATACACGGGTAATCCCTTCTAACAGGTTCTCATAACCCACTACATTCGGCAGCGTCAGGTTTAATCCTGCACCGGTAAACCCGGCGAGATCTTCAACATTGGTGTCTGAGCGGACAAAAACACCGGGAGGATTATCTGTACCAAATGTTTCTTTTAAAGCGTCTCGCAACCTTGTCTGAAATTTTGCACTCGTCCTGGTATTGAGAATAATATTGTAGAGTTCTTCCCGGAATAAATCAGCCTTGCGGGCATGCTCCGGGTTGTTTACCGGGATTGAAGCCAACTCGGTATAATTCTCAACCATCCACTCGAATACCGTGCTGCCACCACCGGGATAGGGCTGTTCAAATACTTCCTGGCGGAAAATACCAAAGGGTATCGCCAGCCCACGCGAGACGTGTCCCGGGTAGTGGGCGCGTAACTCACCCAGTTTTGCAGCCTTGGGGCCGACGGTTCGACCGGAATCTGCAGCGCGCAGATCATCCAGTTGCACCACGTCCTGAACACTCAGGTCGAGCTTGTCCAGATCCGGGACAATTGTTATACCACCTGCCGATTCTGCGTCCTCGAATATCCCCTTCCATCGGTCTGACCAGAACGAGATCTCAACCAGCCCTGATTTGCTGACTGCCATGACTACCTGTACACCATCATGTTTTGAAAGCTCAGAGACGACGGTGTTGCTAACAGTTACGTTGGGTATTCCGAGATTGCGTGCCAGCAACTGAACATGTGAAAGCGGATTACCTTCTCCTGCAGTCAATATTCCAGCGACGGGTGGTAAATCGGAAACTGTTTCAGGCAATAGATAAATGCCATCGGCCTTGAAATTTTCCAGGTCTCTGAGATCCGGCGCAACATGTAATGTTCCACGTGCCAAACCAGGGTTCAATGCCGTGAAGCCCACACCAATATCCCGGTCGAAAAGACGGTGTTTTACACCCGCCAAACGATTTGCATCACGTGAAAGACCGTCCAGTATGTTTGAGAAAACCAGCAGTGGACTACCACGTAACTGATCCTGGATAAATAACATGGCCAGTGGCTCTATCCGGGCCAGTTTTGCCATACCCTCATAAAAATACATACGTAAAGCCTGAGTTCCCCAGCCCGGTGCACGACCAAGATAGTTGAGATCGTTCAGATAGCTGTCCAGGCGGATTTCATTCGTTGCCATGGATTCAAGTGTTTGATTCATTTCCTCAAGTAAACGGGCATTGATAACACCGGTACCGAACGCAGCCTGACCTGCAGATTTCAGCAGGATTAATCTTTGGCGACGCGTGTCCTTATGCAATGAAGAGCGTAAAACAGACGCCGCGCTGAAATTCTCGACTTCCACACGCAAACTGAGATCCAGGATATCCAGACGTACTGATGGCGATTTTATACGTGGCAATGCAGTCCTCAAATCAGCCAATAATTGACCGGTGGCGATAAATTTCTGGCCAGCCGAATCACCGGTGCGCAAGGATTTAGCAGAATCTCTGAGTAATTTTTGCAGCCACGGTGCTGCAGTATAACGAGACGCCATACTATCGAGTTCTTTATCCAGTGGTTCAGCCTGGTAGATGCCGTCGATCTCGCTTGCCAGGTCAAGGTAAGGTTTCTGCTCTGATTCACTCGCCAGACCCGCTGCATATTTGCGCACGCTTTCAGCATCTTCAGCACCTGGTGAGCCGTGAATCTTGGCCCGTAATGGTTTGAAACCGCTATCGGTATCCGACAGGGATGCCGACACTTGTCGAACCTTCTGAATAGACGCGCTGTTGGCACCATGAGGCAACATTCTGACACCCACTCTGAGTGCCGGAAAACCAGCTCCTATCCAGTCAGTACGTGAGCTCATTTCCACCAGGAGATCACGTGCCGCCGCCCGTTCGCCCTCTTCCTGAATGGCGCCGCGATAAAACAGGGCACGTCTCAATATCCAGCCATCGTCAGCACTGACCAGAAAGCGCTCGACCAGGATTTGTGCATACAGGTTGGAAAAACCTGGGTCATCGACCATTGATCCGGCTTCCAGGCCAGAAAGTATATTGGCTACCAGGAAGCCCTGTTCCCTCAACTTGAGTGTTTTTTCACTCCATTCACCATGCTGATGTCCTCCCCCATGATCCTTGCATGCGTAAGACTTCGGTGGCAATACAGTGCCATCATTACAGAACCACCTGAGACGCGAAAAAGGCCCACGTTCCAGACCTTGCATCTCGGTAATCCAGCTTCGATATTGCAAAAAATCATTGGACCCCTGATCGGCGGATAGTGAAACAGGAGCAATTTGTAGGAATCCGATCAGAATCAGGTACAGGCACTGGCGCATTTTTGTCTCCCAAACAAAGGTTTTCGATGAGTACATCTGTACAAAGATGCAGTCATTGTTACCTAATCATAATGTTCTGCGGCTTTATTACCAGTTTTGCTCTATTCGCTATTGACTATCCATCTCTTATTTCGGGTTTCTCAGTTCATCCAGGGTCATTCGGTTAGCCTGATCGATAATACTCAAAAAAGCCCGGGTGCTGCGTTCCATACCCTCTGCAGGCACCAACTCGGGAATATCAAGTGTCGTGTGGTAAATCACATGATCAATGATATGGAACCCCGGAGCCTGCCGGGTGAGTTTGGGTTTGGGATTCATTTCGGTATAGATCGAAACACCGAAATCACGCAGGGTATCGGTAACGATATCCACAAAACGTGAACTTCCCAGGGCATTCCATCGAAAAGCACCGATGGTATTGGATGTCATGAGGTCATCGTTGTACCAGTAAAGCTGTGTCTGCGAATTGTGTTCAAGCGTCAGGGCCAAAGCAACATTATCCCAGTGATAAGTCTTCTCCCATGCCTTCATACCCACTTCGCCATGGTGATGATCAGGAAACAGCAAAAAAACCAGTGTGCGCGGTCTTTCCTTTCGGGGAATTGCCGCGTAGTGTCGGGCAATTTCAAGGGCAGTCGCCAGACCACTGCCATTGTCCATTGCACCCTCGAAAAACCCGTCCGTATGGGCAGCAATGACAATCTCTTCGTCGGAGGCACCCGGTAATCGTGCAAATGCGTTGGCGGTTTTAACGTCCTTCCTGATATCGATATCGAGTTTCAGGTTGATTTCGACCTTTTCGCCACTACCCAATATGTCTCTGAGTGCAAAACCCTCATCCTGGCTAACGGTAATCAGGGGTACACCGTACTTTGCCGAAGGTGCACCCAATGGATTGAACTTGCCATCCCCGGGTACACCCATGACGTTGATGATCATGGCGGCACCCAACTCCGAGGCTCGTTTGTTGGAATCGAAAATACGCGCACGGCTACTGGCTGAGTGACTGCGACCGCCGGGTACAAAGGTGCTATAAATAATGACTGCCTTACCTTTGACATCCCGGCCAAGAAAATCCGGCTCAGAACCAATGCCAACCCATATGGCTTCGGCCTTGATGCCTTGTTTGGGTGTGGCGGCAGTTTTACCCACCGGAAATGCACTGGAGAACCGGCTGAGCTTTTCACCCACCCTGTACGAGGCTTCCCAGAATGACGGTGTCCAGTCGGTTGGTATCGTATAGGCGACCCGTTCAACCTCGAACCCCATACGTTCGAACTCACCGGTCATCATATTCATGATCTCACGGTCATATTCCGTTCCCGGAAGCCGACCCCAGTACATGTTGCCGTCGTCTTTGCTACGCAGCGAAACCGCCGAAATTTTCCGCACCCATGCCTTCATTCTCGTGCCGCTCACATCGGCGTAAGCAGACTGGTGTTTTTGAAGCGGCCAATGTGGATAGTCCTCATCGGCAATTGCCAGCGTATCCAGGTCACGTGGCAAGCCAAGCCCGTATTTTTTGGATTCAGCCGAATCCTCTTCTGCCGCCAGGGATGACGAAGCCTGCAGTAGAAGAGTCACCAGCACCATCGAAAGGACGGAGTATTTCATTGTATTTTCCTTGGATTGTTAATGAGTGGTGAGGGGTGGCTGATCCAGACCAAGCGCCAGGGCATTGGGGCGTCTTGGGTCGGCAGCACCATGGAAAACGCCATAACGCCACGTAATAGACTGAGTGCTACCCATGGTC
>CBDTVF010000073.1:0-10203 GCA_965363775.1 uncultured Gammaproteobacteria bacterium | reverse complement strand
GCCACGAAACCATCAATGACCCGGTAAAAACTGGTTCCCCGGTAAAATTGTTCTTCGAGCAGTGACTTGAAATGATCGACTGTTTTTGGCGCAAAAGTCGGGTTAAGTTCGATAACCACGGTGCCCTCCTGCATCTGCAGATAGACAGTGTTTTCAGGGTCCAGCAGGTTCCATACCAGATCATCCTGGGCGGATGCCAATACCGGGATGGCCAGCAAAATGCCTAAAGTGATTTGTTGGAGTTTGTAATACGTGCGGAGTTTGAACATAGTGTCACCGGTATCCAAAGTGCATACCGGTAACATTCTAAATGATTAACCATCCATCCGCTTGATGCGGTGTGGTCAAATTCAGGGCATTTGTATCTTGCTGTTATCCCGGCCTGGCACAACGATGGATGATGCCTGCTGACGCTGCATTTCCTTCAGTTCTTCCATGGTGCGCTCAACGGCTAGCTGGGCTGCATCACCAAATCCTGCAACTGCGCCTTCCAGGGTTTCGGTTTCAATTTCAAATGACAGAGGCAAGGCACCGCCCGGTGTCATGATCTGTGTGGAACCGACAAATTGTACGGGTCGGCTGTTGTCCTGTTCGCCGTCAAGCGTCACGGGGGTCATTTTGCGGATGGTGCCTACGCGAGAGTCGGTAAAGGTTTCTTCGCGTGTTAATGTGGTGGCATCCATGGCGATTTCGGGAGTGTTATCCATTTGGCTCATAATTGTTTCCTGTGTTTGATGTATAGCGAAGTGGGGTCGACCGGCAGAAAACACAACCGAAAGGATTTGGGCGGGAACTGCAAATTGAGCTTGTGGCGATTCTGCCAGTTGGGTCGCATCGGGGGGTGTACTTGCAGTAACGTAGGGTGGGTAATTCATTACCCACGGGATCGGAGCCTGCCATGCTGGCAATCAATAACAACCGGGATGATGTTTCGTGGGTAACAAGTTACCCACCCTACGGGTTAGAAAATCCACTGCCTACCCGCCTATTTCAACTCATTGATCAGATACGTATAAATCAACGCCTGAACTTTAGCCTGCTGACGGTTATTAGCCGCACCACCATGTCCACCCTCGGTATTCTCGTAATAGAGATTGGGCTTATCCATCGCATTCATTTTCGCCACCATCTTGCGCGCATGGGCAGGATGGACGCGATCGTCACGTGTGGATGTGGTGAAAAATACCCTCGGATAGGTCTTGTCCACATCGAGATTATGATAAGGCGAGTAATTTTGTAACCAGGCCCAATCCTCGGGTTTATCCGGATCGCCGTATTCTTCCACCCAGCTTGCACCTGCCAACAGCTTGTTAAAGCGTTTCATATCCAACAGTGGAACCTGGCAAACCACGGCATTGAAAAGTTCAGGGCGTTGGGTAAATAACATGCCCACCAATAATCCACCACCACTGCCACCACGTATGCCAAGGTGCCGTGGCGAAGTAACCTTTTTGTTGATCACGTCCTCTGCGACAGCAAAAAAATCATCGTACGAACGTTGCCGGTTTTCACGCTGCGCGATCCTGTGCCAGGCCGGACCGTATTCTCCGCCACCCCTGATATTGGCGAGCACATATATTCCACCCTTTTCCAGCCAGTCCATGCCGATAGTGGCTGAATACCCCGGTCGCATTGAGACCTCGAAACCGCCATAGGCGTATATCAGCGTAGGATTTTTGCCGTTCAATTCAATTTCTTTGGCAGAAACCAGGAAGTAGGGTACGCGTGTACCGTCGGGGGACTTTACAAAATGTTGCTCGACTTTGTACGGGCTTGCGTCAAAAAATGCAGGCAGCGATTTTGCTTCAGCAGGTTTGGATATGCCCTCGGCCTGGTAAAGCGTTGTCGGGGTCAGAAAATCGGTGTATGTGAAGTAAAAAAAGTTACTGTCTTCCGATGTCGTCGTCACACCGATACTGCCCATGGTTGGTGCATCAATCGGACGGGCGGTCCACTTGCCATCCACCAGACTATAGGCATCCAGGCGATTGCGAACATCCTCCATACGATTGACCAACACCAGGTCCTTGGTACGACTGACACCGCTGATAGCGGAGCGCGAGTCCGGTTCGACTACAGCACTTACATGTCCTTCACCTTGTAGTAAATCATCGATATCGATACTGACCAGCGTACCTTGCTTCCAGGTCTTACCGTCTCGCTGCCAGTCCGATTTTAAGCCGATGAGCAGTTGATTTTGAAATATGGTTTCAAGGTCTGCATCCGCGGGGATATCGATCTTGTTCAATTCGCCATCACGCAACAGGTAATAGGTGTTGGTGAAAAAAGTCGGGGCCACAATAACCACCGGGTAATCTTTTTCGGAAGTATGGATAAGGGTGGAAAAAACACCGATATCTTCCTTTTTGCCCTCGTAGAGTACCTTTGCATCTGACAAAGGAGTCCCACGTTTCCACAACTTGGTAATACGCGGGTAGCCGGAAGCCGTCATCGAACCCTCACCAAAATCGGTGCTGACAAATACCGTATCCTGGTCGATAAAACTTGCCCCGCCCTTGGACTCTGGCAAATAAAAGCCATCCTCGACAAACTGCTGTGACGGGATATCGAACTCACGTGTTACATCAGCGTCTGCACCACCGCGTGATAGTGATATAAGACAACGTTTGTAATCCGGATGAAGACAATTGGCGCCATGCCAGACCCAGTTTTCATCCTCGGTCTTCGCCAGTTGATCGAGGTCCAGCAGAATTTCCCATGACGGGTCATCCTTGCTGTATTCCTCAACGGTTGTACGGCGCCATAGGCCTCGTTCGTTTTCCGCATCGCGCCAGAAGTTATACAGGAAGTTTCCCCTGATTTGCGGGTAAGCGATGCTGTCTTCCGAGTCGTAAACCGCCAGGTTCTTATCATATAAAGGCTGATATTCAGGTAAACTCTGCAAGACGGTCAGTGATTCGGCGTTGCGGGCTTCTGCCCACTCCAGGGCCTTTTCGCCTTCTACGTCTTCGAGCCAAAGGTAAGGGTCCACGTTTTCTTCTCCAAAACTGATAAGTGGCAAGATGACAAGTAATATAGTCAGGATTCTTACTTTTTTAAGTTGCATGATGCTTCCATTATTTAGTACAGCATTGTGTGCGTGTCGCACACCCTAATAAGTGCTGCCTTGATGTTCAAGCGCCAGAGGTCATGTCAACGTAAGAAGCATGCTGATGGTGCATGAAGTACTATTAGGTATACAGGACTGATTTTTAGTGGGAGCAAAAGTGAATGGCAAATAAATCGACAGGTAAAGTCTTAGGTGTCGGTGGTGTGTTCTTCCGCTCTCCTGATCCGGGTAAGCTTGCGAACTGGTATCGGGAGACATTGGGTTTGGAAATTGAGGCCTGGGGTAGTACGCATGGCACCAGTTTCTCCCCCGAGGCAATGCCCGCCAACGCATTTACGGTATGGAGTACATTTGCTTCCGATACTGAGTATTTTGGTGATCCCCGTCAGTCTTTCATGATTAACCTTGTCGTGGATGATCTCAATGCTGCTCTGGCCAATGTCCGGGCTGCTGGTGGTGATGTGATGCCAGAGAAAGAGGAACAAGATTTCGGGCGCTTTGGCTGGATCGTCGATCCGGATGGCAATCGTGTCGAATTATGGGAACCGCCCGAGACAATGCCGGAAACAGATGAATGACTGACCCATTAGAATCATTCTCCAAAAGACTCGAGGAGTTGGAAAGCCAGTTAGCCTTTCAGGATGAACTAATTGAAAGTCTGAATAGCACCGTCGCCAGACAAGATGGCGAAATACTCGAACTGAAGCGGCAATTCAGCATGCTATCTGAGCGCTTAAAGGAAATTGGTGATGCTTCACCCGGTGCGGCGCCACAAGATGAAATTCCGCCTCATTACTGAAAAAACCTCATTTTTATGCCGAAATGAGCTTTTGACAAGGTCATAAACGTGGTTATGCGGAGCCGACTTCGTTTCTCTGGGTTATACTGGTAGGGCGGCACTGAATATTCGATGTTCTGCAAACACGATAATGTGACCAGACCAAACCCAGTGCGTTAACAGGAAATTTATTATGGACAAGCCAAGAACTCCTGAAGAAGCCCTGGCACTAATTGAGTACCTGGTGGCAAAAGGAAAGAGGCCCAAGTCATTCGAGAATGCCTTCCCGCGTATTCATCATTTCAAGGGCGCGAGTGGTAGTTTGCAGGCGCACGTTAAATATATTAGTGGCCCTGACGCTGGAAAGACCTACTCAAGGAAAACCAACCAGAACATCGTATGCAGGCTGGAACTGATCAAGTCATACGTGGATGAGTTTCACGAAACCAACCCAGGTTGGGACGGGATCAATGAATTCAAGTATCAGACATTTGCCGCCCGGGCACTGGAAGA
Organism: uncultured Gammaproteobacteria bacterium; assembly: GCA_965363775.1. GTDB lineage: Bacteria > Pseudomonadota > Gammaproteobacteria > Xanthomonadales > SZUA-36 > SZUA-36. The sequence continues at coordinate 5,842 of CBDTVF010000073.1, read as the reverse complement.
AATACCGCTTTAGAAAGCAGATGCGCTGACATCGTGCCAGTTCATGATTGACGTAGTCGCGCCTTACAAAGGCAACAACTGTATCGGTTCTTCCTGCATCCGGCCCAGTTGCTCCCGCAGGCCAAGTATCAGGTCCTCCCAGTAACGGGGTTCGCCGAACCATGGAAAAGCAATCGGGAAGGCGGGATCCTGCCAGCGTTTTGCCAGCCACGCGGCATGGTACAGCATACGCAGGGTACGCAAGGCTTCAATCAGGTTCACCTCGCGCCGGTTAAAGTGGTGAAACTGCGTATAACCTTCCAGCACATCTGTCATCTGCTCAGCCATTTCATGGGTTTCGCCTGATAACAGCATCCACAGATCCTGCACTGCCGGACCGCTGCGACAGTCATCGAGGTCGACAAAAAGCGGGCCGTCACGCCACAGGATGTTGCCGGGGTGGCAATCACCATGTAGACGGATTTTGCTGAACTCTCCAGCACGTTCAAACGAGGCTTCAATTGAGGTCAATAAGTCGGCGCTCAGACTGGAGAATGCGGTCTCCAGATGCATCGGAAGCCACTGGCCCTCAAGTAGTTCTTTCACGGGCTGATGGCCAAAACTGTTAATGGTCAGTTGCGGGCGTGAGTGGAATGGTTTTTCGGCACCTACTGCATGGATGCGACCCAGGAAACGGCCCAGCCAGATACGTGTGTCTTTCTGATCCAGCTCCGGGGCATGTCCGCCACGACGCTCGAACATCGCAAATCTGAAACCGTCATATTCGTGCAGGGTTTGGCCGTTAATTTCCATTGGCGGGATCAACGGTATTTCCGCGTCGGCGATCTCGAGCGCAAAAGCGTGCTCTTCAAGAATCTGTTCATCGCTCCATCGGCCCGGGCGGTAGACCTTGGTGATTAATGGTTTTGCATCCTCAATACCCACCTGGTAAACCCGGTTTTCATAGCTGTTCAAAGCCAGCAAGCGTCCATCACAGAGCAAACCAATAGATTCAATTACCTTGATCAGTTGTTCCGGATCCAGGCGGTAGTAGGGTGTGAGAGTGTCATTGACCTGCTGCATGTGTATCTGGGTGCTCGATGATCTGGAATCGTCGATAGCATACTCCCTGCGCCGGGGTAATGGCGAGATACTTCAATGAGCCCCTTTTGAGTATGCTCATTTGGAAGTAGAATGGACTGTCCAGGCCAGAGTTTCAACTCCATGACAAACAAGACTACCAATCTAGCGCTGTATTGTGATTTTGAGAATATCGCACTCGGTGTACGTGATGCCAAGTACGCGCGCTTCGATATCAAGGAAGTGCTGGAGCGCTTGCTGGTCAAAGGCAATATTGTCGTCAAAAAGGCCTATTGTGACTGGGAAAGGTACAAGGACTTCAAGGCGGATATGCATGAGGCCTCCTTTGAACTGATCGAGATTCCGCATCTACGACAATCCGGCAAGAACTCAGCAGACATCCGCATGGTCGTTGATGCATTAGACCTCTGTTACACAAAGTCACACGTTGATACTTTCGTGGTAATTTCCGGGGACTCGGATTTTTCACCACTGGTATCAAAGCTCCGCGAGAACAACAAAATTGTGATCGGAGTCGGGGTAAAAGAATCAACATCCAACCTGCTGATTGCCAATTGTGATGAGTTTATCTATTACGACGATATCGTCCGCCAGTCTGAGCGTCGCAAACCCAGGAAGAAGAGAAACAGCGAGAAGAAAGAAAATGGTGACGACACACCGGTAGTTACTGGTAGACGCCAGGGACGCGAGGACCAGGCGTTTGCGTGGGTGTTGGAAACCCTGGACGATCTGTTCGACGAGCGTGATCCCGAGGAAAAAGTCTGGGGCTCGATGGTCAAACAGGCACTGAAGAGACGCAAACCTGGTTTCAACGAGCGTTATCATGGCTTTCGTTCATTCAGCGAATTGCTGGAACAAATGGAAGAACGAAAAATGGTCACGCTGGAACATGATCAAAAATCAGGCGGTTATATCATTACCGACGTTGGTTCCTGACTCCGACACCAATTCTTAAAAGGAAACGCTGATGATATTCAGAAAACTATGCGTATGTCTGATCTTTGTATTCGTGGCAGGCAACACGTTTGCGGCCGAGCCTCAGACCGGACCGGTCATCAAGGATTTGGGGCCGGTTTTTGAAGTTCCGGAAGGTTCCTGGAATTTGCAGGAGGGTGTGCATTACAAGGTATCGATGGATGTCTCTGCCACGGGCGACTCCAGTAGCGATTTGAATCGCCGTATTGAATCGGCCGCACGTTTTCTAAACCTGCATGCCAGGAATGGAATTGACCCGGAGAATATTGAGTTTGCCATTATTATCCACGGCTCTGCCGGAAAGGACCTGTTGACGGATGCTGCCTACCAGGCCCGATATGATGTACCAAATCCCAATACGGCCATGCTGAATGCCCTGGGTGATGCCGGTGTTGTTATCTACCTCTGTGGACAGACAGCAGCCTATCGGGGTTTTGCTGCACAAGAGTTGAATCCTGTTGTGACCATGGCGCTTTCTGCCATGACAGCGCATGTGCGTTTGCAGGCGGAAGGCTATACGCTGATTCCTTTTTAGGGCTATTCCACTTTCGCGGACAAAAAAAGACCCACCGTAAAGCGGGCCTTTTTTTAGGTGGTTACATTTTGGTCTATGCCAAAAGATCCACCATCCCCTTAGCTCAGATCATTCAGCCAAACCCCTTCGGCTTCCTGATCACCCTTACTTGTCTCCCAAGCTCATAACTAAATCCCGTTACGACCCGAGTTCCCTGGGTCTAACGTCTTCAGTAACTGTCGTTGGAACAGTTCCATCCGTAAAGCTGTCGTTGGCACAGCACCGTCACAGGTGGCGACAATCTCCCTTGTCCATATGTTCTATGGTCCGAAAGTAGATGAAGGTAATTAATCTCCATCTACCCCCTTAAGATGCAAATATTGTGCCATATAAAAATGCTGTGAAATACTATATTTATAACAACAAGATAACGACTTTTAGTGATTTGGCCGGCGTGTTGGTCGAACGGATTGTTGCCACTTTGTGTTACCTAAGTGACAATTTTTGCCGGTAGGGGGTTCTTGTGATGGCGCTCCGGGGGTTTCGTTTTCGCAGACAAAAAAAGACCCGTTATTAAACGGGTCTTTTCCTAGATGGTAACATTGAGGACTTGCCAAAATGTTACCAACCCCTTGGCTTTGATCATAGAGTCAACCCCCATTGACTTTATGATCACCCTTGCTTGTCCCCCAAGCTCATAACTCTTTCCCTGCTGCGACCCGTATTCCCTGGGTCTAACGTTTTCAGTAACTGTCGTTGGAACAGTCCTTCCATTAAGCTGTCGTTGGCACAGCACCGTCACAGGCGGCGACAATCTTCCTTGTCCATATATTCTATGGTTCGAAAGTAGATGCAGGTAATTAATCTACATCTACCCCCTTAAGATGCAAATATTGTGCCATGAGATGAAATTAGTGAAATACTGCTTATATAACAATAATATAGCAGTATTCCACTAAATTAACCGTTTTGCTGGTCAGCTGATTTGTTGCCGTATTGTGTTACATAACTGACAAATATTGTCACCTTTGCCTGGTTTTAAACCTACAGATGATTCAACCAGTTACGTGTGTCAGGGGTTTCACCGCTGAAAAGACCGAAAAATGCAGACTGGATACGTTTGGTCAGCGGACCACAGCCACCATTACCAATGGTCATGTGGTCAACCTGGCGTATCGGTGTGACTTCAACTGCTGTACCGGTAAAAAACGCCTCATCGGCACCATAGAGTTGTTCGCGTGCCAGGGTCTGCTCTGTCACTTTCATGCCAAGGTCTTCCGCCAGTGAGAAAACCGTATCGCGGGTGATACCACCGAGGATGGATGCAGAGGCTGGCGGGGTCAGGATTTTGCCCTCTTTGATAATAAACAGGTTTTCACCTGCGCCCTCGCTGAGCAAGCCATCGTGACCAAGTGCGATACCCTCATCAAAACCTCTGTCCTGGGCCTCGTGGCCTATCAACTGGCTGGACAGGTAATTACCGCCGGCTTTTGCGCCGGTGGGTATGGTATTGGGTGCAAGACGTTGCCATGAGGTGATACAGGCCCGGATGCCATTCTTAAGACCTTCTTCACCCAGGTAGGCGCCCCAGGAATCCACCGCGATGGAGATATCCACCGTATCCATGTTTTTGGGTATAAGTCCCAATCCGCAATTGCCCCGCGCGACCAGTGGTCGTATGTAGGCGCTATCAAGTCCTGTGCTGCGTACGGCTTCAAAACAGGCATCACGAATTTCCTCAAAACTGTAGCGGATTGGAATTCTGTGAATAGCAGCAGAATAGTACAAACGCTTTAAGTGATCATCCAAACGGAAAAAGGCCGGGCCTTGCGGGGTGTTGTAAGCACGTATGCCCTCGAATACCGAAGAACCATAGTGCAGCGCATGGCTCAGGACGTGTACGGTGCAATCTTCATAATTACGCATTTCACCGTTGAACCAGATCTTGAATTTCATACCCATTTCGTTTGATCCTGTATTAAATATCAACTTTTGAGGAGTGCAGTATCCAACCATGCAGGAGTCAGTTCAAGTGCCATTTACCGTGATTTGGCAACTAAATTCGCAGGTGGATTAAAAAAGCTAAAAATTTGAAGTATTAGCTGTGAAAATGACTTAATCGAGGTGTTTTTCGGTTGTCTGGACAAATCGAAGCCTGACCTTGAGAGTTACACATTTGTTGTAACATGTGATCAATGCCAGAATAAACTCAATGGACCTTCATACACACCACCATCACCACCACGCCGCGCCGGACTATAACCGGGCATTTGCCGTTGGTGTGGGACTCAATATTCTTTTTGTATTGATAGAGGTTTTCTACGGAGTGATGGCCGACTCTTTGGCCCTGATCACCGATGCCGGTCATAACCTGAGTGATGTGATGGGCTTGTTGCTGGCTTGGGGCGCAAGTTACCTGGCCCGAAGACCGCCGTCGATCAGAAGGACTTATGGTTACTCCCGGGCGACCATTCTGGCTGCAATGTTCAGTGGTCTGTTACTGCTCGCGGCTGTCGCGATTATCACCTGGGAGGCTTTCAGGAGGTTCTTCGAGCCGGTTGAACCTGTTGGACAAACCATCATGATCGTGGCAGGCATTGGCGTTTTGATCAATTCGATCACCGCCTGGTTCTTTGTGTCCGGAAAAGACCACGACCTGAACATTCGTGGAGCATATTTGCACATGGCTGCCGATGCGCTGGTTTCGCTGGGCGTGGTGGTGTCAGGCTTTGTCATCTGGAAATTTGGTCTGAACTGGTTTGATCCTTTGAGCAGCCTGATCATTGCAGCCGTGATTTTCTGGTCTACCTGGGGTTTGTTGAGAGACTCTCTGAACCTGGCTGTCGATGCAGTGCCGCAAAGCCTGGATCCGCATGAGATCCGTCAGTGGTTGTCTGATCGGCCCGGTGTCGTCGGAATGCATGATCTGCATATTTGGCCCATCAGCACGACCAAAACTGCTTTAACGGCGCATCTGCTGATGCCGGTGCCACCGGAAAATGATGTGTTTCTACATACCATTGCCAATCAGTTACACGATAAATTCGGCATCTCGCATGCAACCATACAGATTGAAAGAGACGATAAGGAACATCGTTGCAAACAATCCCGGAATTGCGCCGAATGAGGGCGGAAACACCGGAATCGCAGGAGCGGCTTGTCTCAATTTTGCACGGCTCGTAGGGTGGGTAACTTGTTACCCACGGGTTTTTAAACGTTATGTATCGATTCTGTGATTAATTAACTCGTGGGTAACAAGTTACCCACCCTACA
>CBDTVF010000072.1:0-10235 GCA_965363775.1 uncultured Gammaproteobacteria bacterium | reverse complement strand
GAATCGTACCCTCGGCATTACCGGCTCGCTCGGAGCCCATCGGGGTCAGATCCTCGCTTAGACGATTTATCTGGTCAGGTTTGGGACCTGCGACCGCCTGCCCAATACCAATGGCCAGACCGATGCAGATTGAAAGCGTAATTTTTGTAAAAGTTCGCATGAGTTTCTCCGGCGATCAGAATGAGTAACGGACACTGGCGGACATGAAATCCTTGTCGTGGAGCTGATTGTAGCGTCCACCACCCGAGTAATCGGTGTAAGACAAATCAAAAATCCACTTCTGCAGGTAATTGAATCCCAAACCCAGGGTAAAGGCTTTGCGTCCATCGATGAATGATCCACCAGGACCGGGTGTGGTACCGCTGACATCATGTGCCCAGGCAAGCCTTGGACTAATGGTTACCGCGCCCCAGGCGTTATTGTAATCGGCACGTACGAGCAGTCGGTAACCCCAGCTGAAATCATCCGCAAAACCATCTGGCTCGGTGAACGGGTTACGCATGTCCCCGGTCAACCAGTCAGCCCCACCACCGGTATCGGTGCCCGGACCGTTGAACCTGAGGTAATCTTTGTCCGGCAGGTCGGATACGTAATTGAAACCGGCTTCAGCAACGAAAGCGATCTGATTGGCACGCAAGAAATTGTTGGGGCCAAACAGCTTGAGGGTAGTGGCCTGTGCCTGCCAGGATTTGTGCTCTTCATAGCCAACGATTTCTTCACCGGGTCCGAATTCACCAAGCTGACTCTTGAACCGGAGAACCGGTTGCGGGATCAGTGGATTCAAAGGTGTCAGGGCAGCAAATAATAACTCAACGTCATCAACCTGCAACGGCAGGTTCGGACGATAACTGACTTCACCCGATAATGCCCAGGTTCCAATATTGGAGTTAAAGCTGGCACCCCAGAGTTGTATATCTTCCGGATACTCCATGTAGTAATTTGCACTGCTCAGAGATTGCGTCGTAAGAGACATACCGCTGGCTAACGGTAGCCGGCTGTGGTAGTTCAGGAAGTAAAACCCAAACTCTGTACTGTTCATGCTCTCGACGAACCAGTGCAAGGCGGCACCATATTGTCCGCTGTCACTGGGATACCGGGTATCAACCCGGGGTACTGCCGCTCCACAACCACCTGCTGCCACCGCGGGGCCCCACGGCGAATCAGTTTCACCATAGTTGCCTTCCTGGCAGACCGTCTGATAAAGATCAGGATTGATCACCGGTTGATCCGGACCACCAAATCCGAGCATGACATAAGCTGCACCCGGTGTTCCAAAGTCATTGGTTCCAAAATACGCGCCGGCAGGATCGGGGATGATTTCCCTGTACTCAAACATGTAAAGTGCTTCCAGTGACAGGCTCGGGGTCAGGTCAATCGAACCAAAGAGCATGTTGACACCCTCAAAGGCCTCTTTAAGCTCGGCACCCGCAACACGAAGCCGGGATACATCTACAGGATTGATGACGTTGATGCCACCCTGGATAAAGGTGGATTCACCCCAGCTCACCACCTGGCGCCCCAGGCGCCAGTTCAGAAATCGGCTACCAACCTCATGTTCGCCCCACACATACAAATCCAACAGACGAATATCTTTTCCAACACGCTTTTCAGCTTCTTTCGACAGAAAATCCTGGCCGACATTCTCAAAATCGTAAAACGCGGTGAAGCGTGTGAACACCCCATAGTTTTTGTATGTCAGATCAAGCTCTGATGTGAATTTGATGGTATGGGCGACCAGGTCACCGCCATCGGGGTAGTTGCGATTGCCATCGTCGCCATTGACCGACCAGCGGCCAACAGATTCACGACGTTCGGCGTTGCTCAACGTGATGTTGGCAGGGTTGAAATAGGATTTACCGACGTTTTCCGGATCCAGGTCGCTGACACGCCAGGAAGCACCATAGCTTACCGTGGTATCAAAACTACCGGACCACTCACCATTGGAGATATCAATGGCCTGGGCACTGGTCGCTGTCAACGCCAGCAGTGCCACGGTCAACGCATGTCTTTTCATGACTCTTATTGCTCTGCTCTTGTTCATTTCAGTTCCCCTGCTCGAGGTTGACTATCTTTCGATTTGAGTCCGCTTATAGTTCCAGGCTTGATTGGGTTTTTGACATTACTCCCTTTCTTGGCCTTCTTGGAACCACCGACTTCTTTCAAGTCCGAAACAGGCTGCTGCAAATCTACTTGCACTACTGGCACCATGGTCGACTCATTCGCAACTACGACAGTCGTGCCAAGCGTGGCGAGAAAAGTAGCCAGCTGACCCTGCATCTCGGCAGTCGCCTCAGGTGCACCTGCAGGAGACAATAAAGAACCATGATTGGCAGGTGGCACAAAACGACCGGCGAGATCCAAGCCTGCAGGGTTGGACTGCGTGGTCGAGTATGAAGTCAGCCCCATGGCACGAATCATCGGCTCGGTACCGGATAATGGCGCCGTGGGTACGTAGTTAGGGAGAACGGTATCACCGATCACTTCATGCAGGACAATATTGTTGTAGCGTGCTGCTTCGGCAGACCAGTTTATCGGGTCACCCGAATCAATCACAGTCTGGAAAACGAGGAAGTATTTCTCGTAATCCGCAGTACCAGGCACCAGTCCCGCAGCGGCTTCCAGACCCGCACGGATACGCGGACCGAAACTATCTGAATATTCCAGCGCCCTGGCCAGACCGCCCGCAGGGACAGACAGGAAAGCGTTAGTGACTGTAGGTTCGATGGCCGTAAAAGCTGTACCCATAATTGAACCCATCGATTGGCCTACAAACTGAATGGTTGAACCATCCAGATCGGGTAAAGCATCGCCATCGTAGCTGATTAACGGTATGGATACGGCCAGTATCGAAAGATCGGTCTCGCCCTGACGGAGATTATCCCGTGAGGTCAGCAGGCTTCCCAGGTTGATCATATGGGTGCCTGATGGGTCTGCAATTCCGTCTGGGCCAGGAGCTCCGGTGGCGTTATCGATGTAATCAACGTCAAAAGTGCGTTCATTTGCATCCGCAAACACGTTTTTGACATACAGCAAATTGTCAGGAGCAACACCGTGCAACGGCGCGTCGATCGCAATCACGGCGTAACCAGCTCTTGCTGCCGTATCGGCTATAGCCAACATGTCCGTGCGGCTACGCGTGATGCCGTGACCATAAATAACAACTGGCCAGCCGGCTGCAGGCCGCGTTTTGCCACTGCTTTCATTTGGCACAGCCATCAGCAACGGTACCGTCTGCATGGATGTGACTACCGGGAAGGGATTGGCAACGGTGACATGGGTCGATGTCTTATCGGATAACAGAGCATCAAAAGGCGGCACATATGCACCAGGCGCGGCTTTCCAGAAATCTGTTAGTGGCGCCACGGGATTTTCCGCACTTGGAACACCGAGATAATACGGTATGGTGATGATTCCAGCATAGATATCTGCCAGACCAAAACCACCGACCGCCGATGTATTCATACCGGTTGGTCCGACCACAGTGGGAGCGGGCTTGGCAATACCACGCAATTGTTTCAGAACCCAGGTAGTGGATTGGGTCTGTACCGGCCAGGACAGGATTATATCCTCACGAACGACACCTGCGGATTCCGCAGCGGCCTCCCAGGAGTTGACCAGCGGTCGGAATCCTTCCAAGGTCTGTGCTAAGCCATCGGGAATCAACGAGTAAGTACTTTTCCCGTTTTCATCCACCCAGGGCGTTTGCCGTTTTAAAAGGTGGTAGGTGGAATCCGCTGTCGCGTCGTTGCCATCAGTGTCCCTGATATCGTTGGTCAGGACGGCCATGTAGTTGGTCAGTTCCTGCAAGGGCTTGAGCGGGATGATAGCAATATTGCCACCAGGGGCGACCGTTGCAAAAAAATCAACGCCCGGCACCAGTTCACGCACGACACCATTTACAAAAAGGAACTGGGTAACATCTACCTGGAACATCCTTACAGAATGACCGGGTATAACCGATGAAGGATCGATACTTCCGGGACCTCTGGTCGGATAGTTCACGAAACTCGTGACCCATTTTTCCGTCGTACTGAATCCGTCCATCGCACTCAACGCGACTGACGGATCACCGAAGTCTTCCGGATCATCGACCGGTATCACGAGTGTATAGTCCCCCGTAGGGCTCAGCGTCGCGAGATCCAGGTAAAGCATATTGAATGGGAACGGGACAACAGGACCCGCTCCGTTCTGGTCAAGCGGATCGAATGCAGCTGTAAGCACACCCGTGATGACACTGCCATCCTTGTTGGTCGGGTATACGACAGGCGCGGCCAGTGCAGTGACTGCGAACAGGGATGCAAGAAGAACCAGTAAGATTCGCTTAGTCATTGTAATTCTCCTCATCTGAAGCTACTTGGCCGCTAACAGGACCAAATGTCGTCATCTTGACCGCAACATCTATAGCCTCGTCATCACTTAGTGCCATATTGTGGTAACTATTGGTCAGCCACAACGGTAGCTGACTGGAGTAGTTGGGGTTGTAAAACACACCACTTTGGCCTCCAGGTATGACTTCTTGTGCATCCACATCCGCCACATCCATATCGGCGACGAAGCGCCGGCTGGGTCCATGTCCGAACATAAATCCGTTCAAGCTGTCAGCAGTCGAACTGTGCGAAGAAGCGTCCACTGCCTGGTAACCGCCCTGTCGGGACAATCCCGGCAGATCCGGGGCGAGATCCGTAAAGCCGCCTCCGTTTGGAACATTGAATGGATCCATGTTCAGCGCGTGGTTAAACACGATACGGTGCAACTTACCCCAGGCGTAGTCCATCACGTCAGTAGAATTTGCAAATGCAGGTGCGAATTCATCTGATGCGAGCCGTTCCAGTGCCATCTGCAGACTCCCGGCCACGGTTTCAGCCAAGCCCTGCGAGAAGAAATTAATACCAGACGCGCCCACGCCGCCTGCCGTAGGATAGTTTTCCAGATGATGTTTGAATGCATTGTAAGCCAGGGAACTCGACGGCAATTCATCACCCAGACCATAGGCAGTTAAAGTCGCATCGATGGTGTTTTGTACCAGCATGGAGCGCCACATGGCCCAGACGGTTGCGGCGGCGCTATTACGAACTTCTTCCATATCCGGTTCACTTGTCATAACCGGATCATCGCCAGCATCCCAACCTTCGGCGATACCGGTGTGAGCGCTGTAATCCCAGGTCGAGAGCACATCGAGTGCCTGCGCCATGGGTGAACCCGGTGGTACCGGAACCTGGGACATGATGCCCATCACGGTTGGTAATACGAGTTCTGCGTCCATCAGATTCACATTGGCCTGTAAGCTTTTGAAATCTTCCATGGTGACTGGAACTCCGGAATCGATCATGGCCTTGATCTCGCGATCGACCCTGCCCATCCGGTAGGAGCTGTAACCTGGATTCAGGTAATACAAACCGGTACCGTTGGGTCTGACCTCGTTATACGGAACATTGTCCAGGGTGACACCGACCGGGTCGTTGTTGGCGTTGGTGACAAAGCCCTTCGCCGGGTTCACCATATGCGGCATTTCTACAAAAGGAAGTATTTCAAAATCAAGTGCCTGTTGCGGTTGCGGGTTCATCACCGGCAGCCACTCGTTGGCTGCTGCACCGGTACCATCGCGGATGAACCAGGGTGGCAGACCGTCAACGGTGAAATTAGCCAGATCTTCGCGCATGGGTTTTTCAGAAGTGGTAAACCAGGCGATGTTGCCAAAGACATCTGCGTAGTAGATGTTCTGTATGGCTATATCAAAGTATTGTAAGGCTTCTGTAAACTCCTCCATATTCCTCGCAAGATCGACACCTTTGAACATGGTGACTTCATGTGTTTCACGGAATCCTGTGTAAGCCATGGAAATCCCGGATTTGCCATCAATGCCCAATACCGGGCCGTAATTACGACGTGGTAACAGCAAGCTGGTTGCACCATCGGAATGACCCAGGTTGGCTCGAACCAGGTTGTCCGGAACCTCATCACCGATTACGTTGATGAACCAGGAGTTGAAAACCTGCTGGACGGGTTCGGGGTTGCCTTTATACAAGGAATGGGTGGGCAGAAGCAATGCGTTGACCTGGAACTCTTCATTGAAAATGTCAACCACGTCCAGTGGGTTTACTGTAGCGCCCCAGCAGGCAACACTATTACAGCCCAGAATCACACCAGGCGCACCGGGTGGTGTGACACCATTGATATGCCACTCTTCATCGTCCCGGTTGAAGACCAAATGACTCTCGTACCAGATGGCCGGTGTATCCATGGTCAGGTGCGGGTCATTGGCAATCATGGCATTACCACTTGCGGTATGTTCGCCTGAAACCAGCCAGGCGTTACTGCCGTTGGGTTCCTCGGTTGATTGTAAATATTTATGCATCTGGGGTGCATTGTCCATATTCTCACGGATTTTTTGTGCCATTCGCAGGGTCTTGTCGGAGACAGTCCGGTCACCGATATATTCAATCCTGGATTTTTCCTTGCCGCTCTTACTAGTTGCGGCACCTGCAGATTGTGCCGATGCACCAGGGCCCGCGAGGAAAGTCGGATCGGTTACACGGTCATCCGGTGGGGCTGAACGGTGAGTGTCTTCGAAATACAAAGCCTGCCCGTCAAACCCGACGGCCTCGCCATAAGCAACGTAGGTGCCCAGCGTGACGGTGGAATCTAAATCGTCAAGCCCGAGTGAGAAACTGGCTGCCAGGGCCTTGGCGACGAGGACACAGTCAAGCGGTGTCCAGGGATCAACCTTGGTTAATTCCAGGCCGACATACTCTGGCGGCAATGGATTGTTCGCCAGCCAGGTGTTCACGCCGTTGGAGAACGCCTGCAGCCAGCCTTTGGAATCGGCATCCAGTGCCATCCAGGTGGTGGTCGCAGCACGACCCATACCCAATGTCCTCAGTTGTACATCGGAAGCCAACAGGCTTGCACCGAACATTTCGGCTGCACGACCAGCAATACCTTTACGGGTGGTGTCCATCTGGAAGAAACGATCCCGCGCTTGCATATAGCCCTGCACAAAGATGACATCCAATTGGGATTCACCCTTGATGGTGGGTATTCCATATTGATCCTCGGTCACCGTAACGGTGTCGCTCAGACCCGGGAAATTAAAATCTTCAGCCCAGGCCGGTTGGATACAAACAAGGAAAATGGAAAGCAGGAATATTTGAGACAGGTATGAAGTAAATGAACTACGAACAGGTTTATACATGAATAGACCCTCGGTTATGACTGATGTTTTGGCCTCTTGTGGGCCAATGCGCTCTTAAATACACACTCTGAAGGTTGTTATACCCAATAGGAAAAAACACCCCATGGATCACGCCTCCAGGCCGGAAATGGGCTAGCAAAATAGATCTTCCCTGACAGGTTGCCCCGATACAAAATAGAACAACAGCCGACCCCAATTTACAGTTGCCAAATAATCATACGGCAGAAAGCATGAAAAATGGAACCTTAAATTGTAGTAATTGACATAGATCAGTTCTTTTCTATGTCATCTTTGATCCATTTCACCGTCGTAACCATCATTTATTTTTTTCTTTGTTGGAAAAAATGTACGAATGATTGCTAAACTGCCGCAACTCCCGGGAGATCAAAACAACGTGTCAACCATCGATATTCATGCATATCACAAGCTCAGCCATGAAGACGCTTTGAATGCTGCCGATGAATTGTCTATCGACTTATCTAAAAAATTCGGTATCGATTATGGCTGGGAAGATGAGGTGATCCACTTCGAACGTCCCGGTGTAAACGGCCAGATCCAGGTGCAGGATAACGAACTCAGAATTCAGGCCAAGCTCGGGTTTATGCTGATGATATTAAAAGGACCTATCGAACAGGAGATCTTTCGTTACCTGGAAGAGCATTTCGGTTGTAGTTTCGAGAAAACCTAAAACGGTTTTTCATCACCGGCGAATAACCTCTCCATAACTTCACTTTCCTTGCGCCAGATCGTATCTACAAATTCAGTACCATCCCCCATCACCCGAAACGCGGTCAAACCCTGCTCCAGGAATGATTGCAACAAGCCAAAACCCGCGGCCCGCGCCGGGCCCCTGAGTGTGCGGATCAGTAACAAAACCAGCCGGTGATGAACCAACTCATTGAGTTCCAGACCAAGACGGTGGATAAGATCTATCTGCCTTTTACGATCTGATGGTCGCCCATATGCACGATAAATTTCACCATATCGGTTCGTATCCAGATGATCCCAACCCAATTCCATTAAGGTCCTGGTCATACCCATATCGAATTCCAGGCTCAATGACTGAAGCTCAAAGGCCTCGGCCAATACCCGCAACATATCATCACGCAACATCCGCACCATGGCAGGCAAAACGCGCTCCATCTCCTGATCACGTTCGCGAAAATGCAGACCACCATAAAGCTCGGCCAGGAAAAATTCACCAGCGGCAGCATAACGCTGCTGGCTGATCAGACCGTCGTAGCTGCGGGACAGCCGTGCGCGTTGCCAATCCTGCAAAAGTTCGAGCTGTGCCAGCGGAAAGCCGGGTTCGTCAAAGCGTGCTGCAAGTCTGTGGCTGTCAGTCAGGGCCTGCCTGAGATGTTTGGCATGTGGTTTCAATCCGCCTGATCCTCACAATGAATATATCCATTAACGAATATGGACTCAGACTGGTTAATTGCAACACGCACCGTTAAGATTGAGCCCTGTAATCCGAGTCTAAAACATATGCTCACAATACATCAGGCCAATACCCCCAAACCGAAAGGATCAGCACCCAAAATCGGCCTCGCAATCGCAGGTGGTGGACCGGTTGGCGCCATTTATGAACTGGGGGCGTTACGCGCACTCGATGAGAGCATTGAAGGCCTGCGACTGCATGATATTGATGTCTACGTTGGTGTCAGTTCGGGTGCCCTGATTGCAGCGGGTCTCGCCAACCGGATTTCAACGGCCGAATTGTGCAGGATTTTCATGGGCCAGGAATACGCCAGTTTGAAATTCGATCCTGCACATTTTCTGCGTCCTGCCTACCAGGAGTATTTCCAAAGGGCCGCCAAGCTGCCATCAATCCTGACTGATACCCTGTCAAGACTAATTTCTCACCCGATGAGATACAGCGTCTCGCAATTCATTGGTGAACTGTCCAAAGTGGTACCCAGCGGCATTTTTGACAATGAAACAATTGCTGATTTCCTGGAACAGGCGTTTGCTGCAACCGGACATGGAAATAGTTTCGACGACCTCCAGGCGAAACTCTATATTGTCGCCGTTGATCTGGATAGCGGTGCTGCGGTTCGTTTTGGCAGCGAAACACACCGTGATGTCACTATTTCGCGTGCTGTACAGGCGAGTGCCGCCCTGCCGGGGCTCTATCCACCCGTTGAAATTAACGGGCGTTTTTTCGTGGATGGCGCCTTGCGGCGAACATTGCATGCCTCGGTTGCTCTGGATGAGGGTGTTGACATGATGATCGGCATCAACCCGCTGGTTCCATTTGACGTCGATGCAAAACACCAGGACACACAGGCCCCCATTCAACAACTTATAGCTGGCGGTTTGCCGCTCATCATGTCACAGACATTTCGTGCCTTGATCCAGTCACGTATGGAAGCCTCCTTCAAGAAGTATTACCGCAGTCACCCGATTGCCGATCTCCTGCTGGTTGAACCGGATCGGGGCGATGAAGAGATTTTCTTTACCAACATCTTCAGCTACGCAAGCCGCAAAGCACTGTGTGAGCATGCCTACCAGGCAACCCGCCAGGACTTGTACGCCCGACGTCATGAAATTGGCCCGATGCTGGAGAAGCGTGGTTTATCACTACGACTGGATTTGCTGGAAAATGAAGAATGCAGCCTCGAGAAAAGTATCGGCGAAGGAAACACAAGCCACGCTTCGGTGGCGCGTAATCTTTCGCATGTACTTGATGACCTGGACCACATGCTGGCAGACAGCGAGGCGATTTAAGCCCTTCGTTATACACTGTGAAGGGGAATCCGAATTTCAGGTATCCCAGCAACAATAAGGAACACTAAATGGGTGCATATATTCCATTCCTGGTCTGGCTGATCAGTGCTTTTATCTGCTACTTTATTGCTAAGAAGAGAAACGTGAAGGAAACTCTGTTCAGGCAGCTTGTGGTGGTATTTCTTGGCCCTTTAGCCATTCCACTGGTTTATCTTATCAAGCCTGAAAAGACAGCCTGAATTACTGGAGTAGGCATTTTTGTAGGGTGGGTAACTTGTT
The DNA here is from genome assembly GCA_965363775.1 of uncultured Gammaproteobacteria bacterium. GTDB lineage: Bacteria > Pseudomonadota > Gammaproteobacteria > Xanthomonadales > SZUA-36 > SZUA-36. The sequence continues at coordinate 34 of CBDTVF010000072.1, read as the reverse complement.
ACCCACGGGGACACACCCAATCCGACCTGTATAT
>CBDTVF010000071.1:0-10386 GCA_965363775.1 uncultured Gammaproteobacteria bacterium | reverse complement strand
ATGAAGGCGTTTGCATATTATTTTACTGAACAAAATCGCCTTGAGCGCGAACAATTGGCAGCACGGATGGGTGAGTACTGGGGCAATTTTGCCTACACAGGTAAGCCCGGCAAAGGGCGCTCAGGCAGTCTGCCCGAATGGTCATCCTGGGGTGCCGGCAACAAGCAGATACTTGATGCCGAGAGTGATGGAGGCGTTCATCCTCAGCAGGGTGTTTTGACCATGCAGTCACTTTACGATCGTTTCCAGGCAGATGATTCATTCCCCACGGACCAGGAAAAGAAAGATTTTTATCAAGCCATGTTTCGCGGTCGCGAAGCCTGGGAGAACCATTTTCTTCCTCAACTGGTAAAGTAATGGCTGCAGTCCAGGGTAATAGAACGGTGCGGAATCCAGTGTTGGTTTTCGCATTAATTCAAACTACAAAGGTACAACACATACTTAATGTTCAGTAACGTGTGTAATTCAAGGGATCGACAATGATAAAAAAAACCCGCCTAAAACTGTCAACTAAATTCGCCTATGGCTTCGGGGCCGTGGCTTTTGGCGTTAAAAACAATGGTTTTGATTATTTTCTGCTTTTGTTTTACTCGCAGGTGATGGGTGTCGATGCACCATTGGTCGGTTTGGCCTTGCTAATTGCGTTGATTTTTGATGCTTTTTCCGATCCGATTGTGGGTTACCTGAGTGACAACACTCATTCCCGGTGGGGGCGCAGACATCCCTGGATGTATGCATCTGCAATACCGGTTGCGATTTTCTATTACCTGTTATGGGTGCCGCCCGCCGGACTGACTGGCAATGAACTGTTTCCATATATCCTCACGCTGGCTATCCTCATCCGGGTATGTATAACGCTATTTGAGGTACCAAGTTCAGCACTTTCGGCCGAACTGACAGAAGACTACGACGAACGAACATCTTTGTTTAGCTATCGATATTTTTTCGGCTGGATTGGTGGCACTCTCATGGCGACCATCGCGTTGGCGGTATTTCTCGCTCCGACAGAAGCCATCCCAAACGGCTTATTGAACGAGCAGGGTTATGCAATCTATGGCCTTTTTGCATCATTAGCGATTCTGGTTTCCATCCTCGTCACAGCCTTGGGTACACATAGTCATATTTCGCACTTCAAAGCGCCACCGCCAAAGGCACCGATGAATATAAAACGCATATTTGTCGATATATATGAAACCCTGGGGAACAAGTCATTCCTTGCTCTGTTTCTCGCCGCGTTGTTCGGGGCGGTCGCTGCAGGTCTATCTACAGGACTGTCCTTTTATATCAGTGGGTATTTTTGGGAATTCAGCACTGACCAGATCTCCCTCCTGTCATTCTCCATCATTGTGTCAGCCTTCATTGCACTGTTCATTGCACCGATTATATCGAAACGAATAGGCAAGAAACGCGGTGCCATTCGTGTTGGCCTCGCTGCCTTTACGATAGCGCCGGCGACGATTGTGCTGCGTCTATTTGGGTTGATGCCCGAAAATGGCGACCCAATGCTGTTTCCGATCGTTTTGATTGCTGTTGTTGCTGAAATCACACTGGTCATTACTTTGTCGATCCTGACCAGTTCGATGATGGCTGACCTGGTAGAAGACAGCGAGATCAGAACTGCCCGCCGTTCAGAGGGTGTCTTGTTTGCAGCCACCACCTTTGCACGCAAGGCAGTCCAGGGTTTCGGTGTGCTGGCCGCATCGGCGGTGTTGGCGGTGGTACAGTTTCCCAAGGGCGTCGCGCCGGGGCAGGTCCCGGATGAGACAGTATTCAGGTTGGGCCTTTATTACGCTCCGACCCTGTTTGTCCTCTGGATGCTCATGATTGCCAGTCTCAGGCTATATCGTATCGACCGCAACACACATGAAGAAAACTTACGTACCCTGGCCGATAGAGAGTAACTCGCTACCCGCGGTTTGCCGGCCTGGTTGGTTCCGACCCCATGCGTAATGAATTACGCACCTCGTAGGGTGGGTAACTTGTTACCCACGTTTTTACCAACTCTGGTGGTTTTGACTCGTGGGTAACGAGTTACCCACCCTACGAGTGTCTATAGGTATGGGCGAGGGCTTCGACTTCGCTGGCTTCGGGTTCGCGCAAATAGGGTATAACCAGGTGTAGTACCCGGGCGACTGATTCTGAAAGAACTTTGCCACCCGCGAGACCGGGGTCACCACGTACTTCGGCGAAGGGAATCCAGTAAGTCATAACCAGCAACATGTTATCGGCCAGCACTTTGCTGTCACGGTCGGAGATTTGCATCACACCATTTTTCTGCAAACCTGAGATCAGGGCCAACAGCGCGGTTCGCTGCATGCTCAGCAGACCATTGAGTGCTCGCCGCAGGTTTTTAATACGGTTGTAAAGGTCGCTGAGATCACGAAACAGAAAACGAAAACGCCCCATGGCTTCAAAGATCAGGTGTAAACGCAGCCACAGATCCTCCGCTTCCTGAGTCGCGTAATCCTCAAGTTCCAGTGTCGGCTTTACCAGCAGCAAGTACCGCTTGAACAGTTCAAGCGCGATATCGTCCTTGCTGCGGAAATGGTAATAGAGATTGCCGGGACTGATATCTGCCTCGTCGGCGATATGGTTGGTGCTCACGTTCTGCTCACCAAACTCGTTAAATAGCGCCAGGCTGGTAGCAAGAACCAGTTCCCGTGTGTTTCGGCGTGCCATTGTGTGTATCAGCCCGTTTTGTCAGTCGTCGATCTTGCCACCGAGATTTTTCACAAGATCGATATACTGATTTTTGGCATCTTCCTGTGTAAGGCCTTTGATTTTTTTCCAGGCTTCGTATTTCGCGGTCGCAACGAAGTCAAAAAATCCGGGTTTCGAGCCGGATACATCACCGGCAGATCCCTGTTTGTAAAGCGAATAAAGCTGCAGCATCGTATCGTTATCCGGTCGTTCCGGCAGCGATTTTGCTGCAATACTGGCCTGTTCGAAGCGTGAATTGATCTCTGTCATCCGGGAATCCTCCTTTCGAATTCATACTGATTGGTCATTATGAATTGTAACAGCATGGGAACCGTTTATTATTCTGATAAGATTGTAGATACAACATACCTGTTAAAAGAAGGGCGAGGAGGATAACTATGAAATATTTTATTACTGGCGGAACCGGTTTTATCGGTCGTAACCTGATTGGTGAACTGCTGAAGAAGAAAAAGCAAGCCACCATTTATGTTCTGTTAAGGAAAGATTCCAAAAAGAAATTCGATACCCTGAAAAAGGAATGGGGGAATGGTGCAAAACGTGTTATCCCTATAACCGGTGATCTGACCCGATCCATGCTGGGAATAACGGCCAAAAAAAGACGGGAACTGGAAGGGGAAATAGACCACGTATTCCATCTTGCAGCCGTTTACGATTTGATGGCAGACCCTGAAAGCCAGGTTCGTGTGAATGTAGAAGGGACCCACAACGTTGTGTGTTTAGCTGACGACATCAAGGCAAAACGTTTTCACCATATGAGTTCTATTGCCGCCGCCGGTCTTTATCCGGGTGTTTTCCGCGAGGATATGTTCGAAGAGGCACAGCGCCTGGATAACCCGTATTTTCGTACCAAGCATGATTCCGAGGCCATCGTTCGTAGCGAATGTCAGATGCCTTGGCGCATTTACCGGCCAGGTATTGTGGTTGGACATTCAGAAACAGGGGTGATTGACAAGATCGATGGCCCTTATTACTTTTTCAAATTGATCCAGAAGATGCGCAAGATGTTGCCATCCTGGATGCCGGCCCTGGGTTTGGAAGGTGGCCGGATCAATATTGTGCCGGTTGATTATGTCGTCGATGCCACGATCTTCCTTGCCCATAAAGCCAAGCTTGACGGCCGGTGCTTCCACCTGACCGATCCCAAGCCCAAACGTATTGGTGAAGTGCTCAATATGTTTGCCAATGCGGCACACGCACCGCAAATGACCATGCGTATTGACGCCAGGATATTGAACTACATCCCTTCGGCGATCAAACAGGGCTTGCGGATGTTGCCACCGATCCGAAGGATTTCCAACCATATTATGAAGGACCTGGGCTTGCCACCGGATATGATGAAATTTGTGAACTATCCTACCAAGTTTGACAATCGCGAAACCGAAAAGGCCTTGCGTGGTAGCGGCATCATGGTGCCGAGGCTGGATGATTATGCATGGCGTTTGTGGGATTACTGGGAAAGACATCTTGACCCGGATTTGTTTATTGATCGTAGTTTGCGTGGACATGTGCGTGGCAAAACAGTGGTCGTTACCGGTGCTTCTTCCGGTATCGGACATGCGGTTGCATTGATGATGGCAAGAGCCGGTGCAAAGGTGATCCTTGTGGCACGTGGTGAAGAAAAGCTGGCTGAGTCCCTTGAGGAAGTCAAAGCGATGGGTGGTAAGGCCTGGAGTTACTCCTGTGATATCAGCGATCTGGATGCCTGTGACCAGTTGATCGACAAGATTGTTGAAGATCACGGTGGAATCGATGTTTTAGTCAATAATGCAGGTCGTTCGATTCGACGTTCTATTTCGCTATCATGCGACCGCTTCCATGATTTTGAACGCACCATGCAGTTGAACTATTTCGGTAGTTTACGTCTTATCTTGCGGGCCTTGCCGGGAATGTCAGCCCGCAATACCGGGCAAGTGATCAATATTTCCTCTATTGGCGTGCTCACCAATTCACCGCGATTTTCGGCCTACGTGGCATCCAAGGCAGCACTGGATGCCTTCTCACGTTGTGCTTCTGCTGAGTACAGTGATACCGGTATTGCTTTTACGACCATCAATATGCCACTGGTGCGTACACCCATGATTGCGCCGACCAAGATGTATGACAATGTTCCGACCATCACACCGGATGAGGCGGCTGAGTTTATCCGACAGGCCGTTATTTACAGACCGCAGAGAATTGCCACACGGCTGGGTGTCTTTGCCCAGACCCTGCACGCTGTAGCGCCCAAGATTGCCGAAATAGTGATGAACAGCGCATTCAGGATGTTTCCCGATTCATCAGCGGCCAAGGGTGTTTCCGAGGATCAGGAACAGGCGTCACAGGAGCAGTTGGCCTTTGCGAGCTTGATGCAGGGGATTCATTGGTAGTCTGGAATTGATGTTGGGTGGGCAGTTATGTCCACCCCACGGGCGCGGTGTTATTACGCACGGGATCTGAGCACCAACGTAGGGTGCGTAATTTATTACGCACGGGATCTGGGCCTGGCAGGTGGGCAAATCGTGGGTAACAAGTTACCCACCCTACGGGACCTGATCAGAAACCTCGTCGGCTGCCACATCATCCGAACATTCAACCGTTTCAAACAATTCTACAAGGTGTTTTCTCAGTGCTAAAGACATCAAACCTACTTGAAGAGCTCGATCATGTGACTGAATATTGGTCACCACGAATCATCGCTCATGTGAATGATCAGTATGTAAAGGTCGCGAAACTCAAAGGAACACTGACTTGGCACAAACATGATGATGAAGATGAGCTGTTTCATATTATCAAAGGCAATTTGACAATCGAATATGAGAATGAAGAGGTCCACCTAATAGAAGGAGACATGCACGTTGTTCCCAAAGGAGTAATGCACAATCCGGTTGCTGATGATGAGTGCTGGATAGCATTGATTGAGACTGTTACCACAAAGCACACAGGTGACGTCGTTGTGGACAAGACCAAGACTCTCGATCAACAACTACCTTAGTGGCTGCTACCAATTCTCTGCGCGCTGTTCCAAAATCAGAGGCGGTCAAATAGTTTTCACACTCCCTTGGCCAAAATCGGACATATGACGTCTGATTTGAACGGTGTCATTAGGAGTCCGGTGGATGGTCACAGACCCAGAGCCAGGCTGACCCGTTTTCATGGAGTATTCGCCCCGATGGATTACCGGTTTTTCTACCCGTGGCTTTCAGGTCTTGAAAAGCGCATACCAACTCCAGCCAACAACACCATCAGCAATAACAACATCCATTCCGGCAATGTCGGTACCTCGGTGATTCGCTGAGGAAGTATATCGACTTGATCAGTCTCACTATTGTTACTATCGTTCGGGTCAGATACCACAGCTGAGATCGTGGTGGTATTGAATATGGTACCTTTAGAAGTTCGCTCAATCTTACAGGTCATTGTATAGGTAACCTCACTGCCGGACGGCAATTGCAGTGTCTCGTCCAAACCACCGGAACCTGTGCCGGTATTTCCGCTTGCACCACCTGTTGCCACACTCGTAAACGTACACTGAAATGGCAACGGCTGGATGTATGAAACACCGACGTCAACGGCGTCATCTGGCCCGGCATTTTTGATTGCAATGTTGAATGTGATCGTGGTGCCGGCAGTAACCGGGTCAGGGATGTCGCTAATACTGACGGACAAATCAGCAACAGGGACCAGTTGCAGCCCGATCAGGACCGGATCGTGATCGCTTGAGCGGAATTGATCAGGCATGTATAAACCTGGTTGGTTGTAATTATTGTAGTCGAGTCCACTCGGTTCGACTGAGTTGATCCTCCAGAAGTTTGCACCCGTCACTTGTGGTGTCAGTGTTGTGTTCGCTAACCCGTAATCCAGATCTCCAGACTGGCCAAAGAAGGTGAAAGAGTACGCGCCTGCCCCGAAACCGGTGCCCAGGAAGGACTTAATCAGGTCTGTGTAGCCACCGTTAATAATAGCGTCAATGGGTGCTTCCCTGGAGTAGGAATTGAGATCACCAATAATGAGAAAATCGTCATCACCACTACCGGTGGGGTCAGTGGCAAGCCAGTTTACCAGTGCTGTAGCGGCTGACGTGCGGGTCAGGTTGCAATTGCCTGAGCCATCACCGGTATCCGGATCGCCGATAGCATTACAATCCGAGCCTTTTGACTTAAGGTGGTTCACGGCCACGGTCAATGCGCCACCCGTAGAAATATCCCTGAAAGTCTGCGCTAGAACAGGGCGATTCCTGGCATCATTGAAGCTTGGATCGACTGAAGAGTCGAGAATGGCAAAAGTCCCTAACGGGGTAACCGTGGCAGGTTTAAATATGATTGCTGCACGAATAGCGTTCGCGCCAATGGCGCCGGTCAGAATGTAGTCGTAGGTTCCCGCTCCCATAACATCGTTAAGACCACTGACCAGGTCAGCGGTGGGAACACTAGCTGGATGGTTTTCCAGTTCGATCAGACCGACCACATCTGCATCCATGGCTTGCAAAGCAGCGAAAATCTTTTCGCGCTGTCGGGTGAATTCTTCAGGGGTATCCGCACCGCGGCAGACCTGGGTGCCTAGCGGTCCACAGATGGGCGCACCGGTGTCGATCGTGGTGAAGTAATTCAACACGTTAAAGCCCGCGACCTGGATCGAACCGCCAACGCCGGGCACGCCGGTCCGGGCGTTGACCCTGGTGAAGTTCACCGGCTGGATTGGTTCAAGTTGGTAGGTATCGTGGGCGTAATTTACGATCGCTGCAATACCAGTAAGCGTGTCGCCCGTCCTCAGCGTATTACTAGCGCCAAGGTACGGTGGCAGCGGTAGTGGATTCTCCTCATTGCTGGCATCGCCCAGCTGGATACGACTGCGATCGTTGAGCTCTTGGCGTGCGATCGCCGCTGACCCTGGCTCAACAACATTGGTCGGAGCATCGAGCGGTGCATTAAGCGACAGGTCAACCTCACCATAGCGGCCTTGGGTATGGTTTCCCGTGGCATAGAGTGTTTGGGGGATGGAGATCTCCATGCCTTCAACCTGTTCCCAATCGGCGACATCAGCCACAGGCAGATGCCAGGTCGTTGGTGTTGTCGTACCAGTCGACGGGCAATCGGTGACACTGACGATGCTGTTGAGTTGAGTCAGCTCGAGGAACTCATCCACTGTACCCCGTACCCGCACCGTGTCACCGGGATTGACGGAGAATGCACCACCACCATGAAAGACAAAAATGCCTTCAGAGGTTGAGGGGTCGGCATCGGCGTCAGCATCCTCTTCCTGCATAAAGAAACCTCCCAGCTCCGAAATGCCCTCGAAATCCCCAGTGACAATACCCTTGATCTCGCGAATGTTGCCAACATCAGTGCTTAGTGCTCCGCTCCCCTGGATGTCATGAATGAACGTGGCTGAATCGGTGCAGCCCCCGACCGGATCAGATGCCGCCAACACACTCTGAGTGGGCAAGGTCCAGAACAGAATGTACGAGAATAACGTGTAAATGACGCCATGGAGTTTGTAATTGTTCATTTCTAATTTCCCGTAATCTTAATGGTTAGCAACAAATCTCGAACTAACCATTTCTGATGGAACATGCTTGATAACTAAGGGTTTTAATTTGTAGGATTTCTGTTTGTTAGTTCTATAGTAAAACAGACTTTCGCTGCTTACCCAATTAGCCTAATCAGGAATGACGTCAGACGCCAGATATTTCATTAACTACTCATGCCTGTATTGATCGGTTCAGCGTTTCCTGAATTTGGTCGATCTCCTGGAAATACCAAACTCACGGCACAAACCTGCCATCTTCTCACCATCGAGTAATCACACCCCCTCGGCCGACTCCAATGGGATGGACTCCTCCTCCCTTTACGGCATCTGAGTACCGACGTAGGGTGCGGTGTTATTACGCACGGGATCTGAGCACCAACGTAGGGTGCGGTGTTATTACGCACGGGACCGTAGCCAACCAGACTGGCAAATCGTGGGTAACAAGTTACCCACCCTACGGTACCTGATCAGAAACCTCGTCGGCTGCCACATCATTCGTCTTGTCATCTTTTCCAGAATCAAGGCCCCTCTTCGAGTTGCAATAAATCGCCTGGCTCGCAATTTAAAGCTTCACACAATGCTACTAACGTGGAGAAACGAATTGCCCGGCCTTTACCGCGTTTGAGAATCGATAAATTAGCAAGTGTTATACCGACTTTGTCGGATAACTCCGTTAACGTCATTTTCCGTTGGACCAGCAGTAGATCCAGATTGACCTTGATAATGGTAGCCATATCAAATAGTCAACGATTGTTCTTGGTGGATGCTGGCCGCCTCACGTAATACACCAGACAGAACGATAATCGCAAAGCCGGCGAACACCCCACCAATGTTGATCTCGAAGCCAGGGTATAGCTGAACTCCCGGCACATTGAATGCTATATCGTGAAGCATCGCGCGGCTGCCGATATATTGCAAAACCGGGGACACAATGTGCCAACCAATAAACACGTAGCCAACCTTCCTGATGCGTTCGGCATTCTCCTCGGTGAATGTGCTTCCTTCTGCCAGCGAAGCAAACAGCTTGCGCATTGCCAGCAAGCCATACAGGAAAATGAAAAGCAGGACTTCCGAAATCGCACCGGACAAATACCAGCTTATCCGACTGCGTGTATTACTTAATTTCAGATCTCCTCGTCCGCTCAGGATTAACTCGCCGCTGTTGTCGGATGATATTGACGGTTCAGTTGACACTTCAGAATTGACGTGAAAGCTCAAGAAGACATTAACGTCAGTATGGCGTAGCTCCGGATCAGAAGGGATACTTAAACCAATCACCAGGACAGTGACCGGCCATATGACCGCGACTATTAGAAACAGGAACCAGATAACATCGAGAAAGCGTTTTACTAAAACTGTCAGCTTATTTTGTTGTGCGGGGGACATGTCACAATACCTATAGTGTTAATTTGGAGATATCGATAATAGTCTATATATTATCGATTAACAATAAATATATATCGATATACAATATTTAGATGTGAATATTCACTAGACTGATTCTGGCATGCCTATTGCCTGGCCTATGGAGCGGCACAATGGATAGCGCTGTTGAAAATGCCAGGTGAAGTGCAAGCAACAGTGAAGTACTGAGTTCCGCTCCTTGCCGACTTCAGCTTCGCAATAAAACTTCTCAGGAAGCTTAGGTCGGTGATTTACCACGTTTTAAAGAAACCATCACTATAAGACCCATCAGGGTCATAAGGGTTACCATCGCCCACGTGGGGAGAGTGGGAACTCGAGCTGAAACTGCACCTACAGAACGTTCATTTCCCTGAACAACAATGAAACGAGGACTATTGTCACCTAAACTAATTGGATAGTCTGTACCAGTGACTTCAGTATCATTAAACAATGGGAACTTGATATCAGGACCCGATCAGAGAAGCAGACATAAAAAAGCCCACCCCGTTTGAGGTGGGCTTTCAGCAATGATTAACCAGGCGAGTCTCTTATGTCAGTTTTCGACGCATTCCAGAATAAGCCACCATCACCAGTAACAATGACAGCAAGATCATGGCCCATTCTGGCAGTGTGGGGACGTTCACAACAGGAGGGGGGATCAGAACCACGCTGTGGCTGGCTTCGCCAGAAGCATCGCTGTCAATCCCTAGCACATCACAAGTAATGGTGGCCGTGTTGAGCAATGGATTGGGATCA